>NZ_JADWMP020000018.1:0-117374 GCF_015767295.1 Shewanella sp. DW31 | reverse complement strand
TATACCTTCACCGGTTGGGATGTCAGTTTTGCTAATATCACTTCAGCTTTAACAGTGACAGCGCAATACAGTCAGAATGTGTATGTCGTAAGCTTTGTCGATGCCGAAGGTCAGTCGTTATCGACCCAGCAAATTACTCATGGTCAGTCGGCAACAGCGCCAGCTGTGCCAGCGCGGGAAGGGTATACCTTCACCGGTTGGGATGTCAGTTTTGCTAATATCACTTCAGCTTTAACAGTGACAGCGCAATACAGTCAGAATGTGTATGTCGTAAGCTTTGTTGATGCCGATGGCAAGCAGATTGCGACTCAGCAAATCACTCATGGCCAAGCAGCGACTGCACCAACGGCACCAGAGCGGGAAGGTTATACCTTCACTGGCTGGGATGCGGACTTTAGCAAAGTCACTGCCGCCTTAACGGTAAATGCCCTGTACAAAGAGCGTCTGTATCAGGTCAGTGTCAATACGGTCGCAGGGGTGACGATCAGCCCAGCGCAACAAGCAATTCCCCATGGCCAATCTGCGGTGTTTAGTCTGACGCAAACCGATCCGGCGCTTTATCTGCAAGTGCGTGGTTGCGGTGCTGTGCTGCGACAACAAACCATCCACACCGCCGCCATTACGGCAGATTGTATGGTCGAATTGCAAAGTTTCGCTGCTTTTGCGGTGCAAGCAGCCGTCCAGACGAATCTGGTCACTGCCAATCAGTCTGTTGCGGTAACTGTCAGCGGTGGCAGTGGCCAGTTCCGCTGGTTGGGTGGTGAGGTGTTGCGAGCGAACCAGCTGCAGCAGCTATCGCCAGAACAAGTCAGCACTCTCTTCAAGGCGGTTTCCGCCACTGAATTTATCTTTAGCAGTCAGCAAACCGGTCGTTATCAGTTGCAGTTGCAGGATGAACAAAGCCAGCAAATTCAGATACTGACGCTGGAAGTGCATCCATTTGTTGCTTTTACTGCCGCCTCACAACAGGTTGCACAGCAAACGGCAGCCAAAATCAGTATTTGGCTCAGTGATGAAGCGATCAGCTATCCGGTGACGGTAGAGTTTAGCGCTGAAGGCGTTCAGCTTAGCGAGGAGAAGTTGTTGATTGATCTGCAGGACGAGCGGCGTCGCAGTTATCAGTTATCGGAGCAAACCAGTAATAATGCCACGATCAAGCTGACCGCAGTCAGTTCAGGCAATGCGGTTTTGGGCACACCGGCGATCCATCAACTGCAGACTGGCGCTATGGCCAGTACTGCTGCGTTGCAGGTCAGCATAGAACAGGACGGTTTATCTGGTTATGCCGTCCGGCAGGAAGCTGGTTTGATCAGGTTGCAGGCAGGCAATAGTCACGACAAAGTGCTGGATTATCGCTGGGAGTTAGGCGAGTTAGCTGCCGCTGCTGTGGTGGAAGCTGATGTGGTGATGCTGGATCCTGCCAAGTTACAAGGCCGTTATCAGTTTAAGCTGCAAGCGACTGACAATAATCAAACTCTGGAAACGGATCTGGTGTTGTTGGTGGTGGCTGGTTGCGCGCATGATCATTGTGGCAGCGAGCTTGACCAGAGCGGTTTGCCAGCGGCAGCGAATTTATTCACTGCCCAGCCTGGCCGGTTACCGCTTTGTCCAAAAGTTGAACAGGACCAGAATGGCCGAGTCAGTAGCTGTACCCCGGCCGAAGCAGGCGTTAGTTATTTGGAAATTCCGGCGCAATATCAACTGACGCTGGGTCAACAAAGTGAGGCCAGTTCCTGGGCCAGTGGCCAGTTTGGCGTGGCGTTGAATGACGGCGCTTTACCTGATCAAGGCTACCAGCAACAAAGCCAGTTGGTCGATTTTGAGATCCGAAACCTGAATAATCAGGGTGAAAGTGTGCCTGTTGTGATCCCGTTGCCGCAAGGCCGTCAGATCAATACTGAAAGTGTCTGGCGTAAACATCACAATGGCCGCTGGTTTGATTTTGTGCAAAACAGCCGTAATCAGTTGTTTAGTGCAGGCAAAAATAGTGAAGGCCGTTGTCCGTTGGTGTCAGATGTGGTGTGGACACCGGGTTTAACTGCGAAGGATGAATGTGTGCGGTTAATTATTGAAGATGGCGGTCCAAATGATGCTGATGGTAAAGCCAATGGTGTCATTGTTGATCCCGGAGTACTGGCGCAGGTAGTACGGACCGATAAAGTCTATAACACTGCGGGTGGCAGCACCGGCTGGTGGTCTTTGGTCGGTTTGTTGGCATTGGTGCTGCGGCGTCGGGTAGGACTGCTGTTGCTAGTGGCGGGTTCTGCACCTGTGGTCGCAGAGCCCATGGCGCTGGATAAGATGTATCTGCGTGCGACTGTTGGTCAGATGGATACCGACAGCCGTTTTCAGTTACAAGGTCAGCAATTCAGCGCGGAGCAGGAGCAGCGGCTGGCCTGGCAACTGCATGGGGGCTATCAGTTAAATACATACCTGGCGCTGGAAGGCGGTTGGTTGGATGCTGGTGAGTTAACGGTGCGCCTGCCTGGTGTGTTGCAACAGACTGAGTTGCCTGATGTTGCACGACTGGTCAGCGGTTCAGGTTATGGTCCAACATTGGCGGTGCGCTTGTCTTATCCTCTGGCTGGCCCGGTGTCCGTGTTTGGCACTGCTGGTGGCTGGTATTTAATGCAGCGGCAGCAGTTATTTGATACTGCTGCTGAATCACGCTCGCAGCAAAATTGGCAAGCTGCCTACACCGCGGGTCTAAGCTGGACCTTGTCAGAACAATGGTCCGTTCAGCTTAGTTATGGTAGCTATCAGACATCACCACAAGTCAGTAATCTGACCGCTGTCGGTATTCAGTGGCATTTTTGATCTTGTTAACTGCTGGCAAATTACAGTTTTAGTCGCTGGCAGCTTTCTATTGTTGACCCCGCCTTTGTTGCGGGGTTTTTTATGTGTGCGCAGTTATCTGACTGTGTCCGCGCCGAAAATCGAGCTACTCAGCTTAAATCGCATTATTTAGGATCCTCGACTCAACAAAAGTCTTGATGTGGAGGACTTGCTATGCCGCGCCCAAGAAGAACTCAGATGAGTGTCGAACTGCTTATTTAATATCCCCCATTTCTATCATTACTGCAGTCGTGTCATTTGGCGTGCACTCTTTTGTAGATAAGGGGTATGGGGTAATGATGCTTTTTCGGCTAAAAACTATGACCATCGCTGAGCTTGGCAAGTTGTTTCATGGCCATGTTGAAACCTTGCAAGAATTTACCCCAGAATTCAGATAATCATTGCGAACACTTAGAAAAGTGACGACGACACTTTGCGCTTTGTTGCCAGTACCTCAAAGTGGCTGACTTCAAACTTAGTCATTGGCTTTACCTTTTTACACAGTCAACCAAACAATGGGCTAGGTGACTATGGCTAAAAATCACTATTTTTCAGTTAAATAGCACTATTTAGCCATCATCCACTTGAACTATACCTTGTCGGTTTATTCGCGACTTAATGACTGGTCGTTGCTTGAATCTAAACTCCGAGTGAATGATGTTGTTTTAACTTGGGTGGCCGGATTTCTTGCTCTAACGCTGACCACTTTAGCCGCTTCATCTGGGGTGTTAAGCCTCTTTTGGTTGCTCCAACGCAGAGCTAAGCGCTTCGAGGCGAGGCCTAGTAAATAAGCAGAATTTACAGAACATAGCGTAAGCGCAGTGCCGTTTGTTCAACAGGGGATAATGCGAGCCACTGTTCTCGGATTTCCACGGCTTCCTGCGGATAGTCGGTAATGAGCACATCGGCTCCCAGCGCCAACATGCGCAGCATTTGCCGTGGATTATTTACTGTCCATACATGCACTTGCTTACCTCCTTTGTGTGCACGGGCGATAAATTTTTCGTTAGTAATCGATTGATTGACCGCTAAGAATTGTGTATTCGCCTTAATGGGATCGCCAATGGATTGAGTGACGATAAGGCCAGTGTGAATGGAAGGGTCGAGTCGTTGCACTTCTTCAATGGCTCTTGCTTCGAGTGATGTAATGACCACTTGTTGTGTCATTTTCTCTTGTTGCAATAAGGCGACGACGGCCTGCGCTAAGCTGGGATCGGCTTGATTATATTTAAGCTCAATGTTCAAACCGATTTTGTTGCGTGCCTCATTAAGCATCTCTAGTAGTGTTGGTACGGATTCCCCTACAAAGGCGGCGCTGTGCCAACTCCCCGCATCAAGTTGTTGCATTTCACTCGCACTGAGGTTGGCAACTCGTCTGGGATCGCCCGCTATGCGCATCAAATCAGCATCGTGCAATACCATTAAGGTGCCATCGGATGCCGTTTGCACATCGATTTCGGCATAATCCGCCTTTTCTGCAATCGCTAAACGCAAAGCCGCAAGGGTATTTTCTGGTGCCCTAGCAGCGCCAGCACGGTGGGCAGTAATCAGGATTTCATCCCTTTGTGGTTCACTAATGAGGGCATATACCCCTAATCCCAACATGATTAAAAAAGTGCCGACCAACACCCCACTTATTGTATAAAGCGACAGTTCAGACGTTCTTTTTACCGTTTGTCGCCCAAGGCGTTCTAGCCCTGCGGGTTTTTCTCCCAGTTGGCGGTATAACAGCAATATGATAAAGGCTTCCCCAAACATTCCGAGTAAGGACCATGCCGCGCTGAGCATAAAAATCAGTGCAGAGACGAGGGCCAATATGGCTAATTCTGCCGAAAGTGTCAGCGTAACCCTATCGAGTAAAGTATCGGCTCCCCAGGAGATCAGCAGTATTAAGGGATACACCAAAGCACCTATCCTCAACCACCAACCCGCAGCGTGCCACATAATCGGGCGTTCATTGCCTGCGCTTAATTGCCAGCTGCGTTTGAGTGCCGTCAAAGCATCGGTCGTTTCACTGACAATAATCGTCAGTGAAAAGGCCGCTTTGGCCCACAGATATAAGGCAACAAGGACATATATTATCGCTAAGAACGCCATACTCGTTAAGGCGAGGTACCAGTCTATAGGCTTGAAATACAAGTAGTAATTGATGTCGTGTCCCTGTAGAAACACGCTGAAAATCAGATATCCTAACCCGATAAAAGGTACGCTGAGCAGCAGTAAGCAAGCTGCATAAATGCTACCAAGGCGAATAAATACGGGTAAGCGCGCTGTCGCGAAAATCAGCGCCCGCACTGGGCCAATGGGAATATCGTATAAGCCAGATGCTGCGAGAATAGTGACTCCAGCACGTTGGGTAAAAAACACGGTAAAGCTGCTGAATAGAGTAATGACCATAAACAGCAAGCCATAGGGAGACATGGCAAAGGCGATTAAGTCGTAATTGGTAATGGTGACATTGCCCGTTTTGGCAATCAGATGGCGCAGTAGCCAGCCAAAAGACGGGACGACAATACCCGCCGACACTAAGGTGAATAACAGTTCAAATTCAATGAGTTTTCTACCGCAGCGACGAATGGCTTTAAGCGTGTCATGCCAGTAACTGTGTTCAGGATTGAGCATGCAGCTTCCTTAATCGTGCGAGTTTAGGACTGTAATTTAGCAGCGTTTCTGGTTGACGGTTAGTCATTCGTGCAATGTTTTAGGTGTGGGTAGTTCGTTAAAGTCTTCTTCTCAATGATTTTACAGAAGACCTATGGGTACCGGATTACATTCGACAATGATTAACAGTTCTGCTGAGTGGCTACTCAAAGCGTTGAATATCTCTTGGCCAACCAGATTCTAAGGTGGCAACTCTTCAGTGGGGCGTTGCATAGTTGACATGCATGTCAATAGTGTCGATAATGTAGGCAACAACTAACCCTTCTGTCACGCGTGGCATTGCGACCCCTGATGGTTGGGAGATAAAGCCGGCGAAAGCCGGTTTTTTCATATCTAAAGGAATATACTAGTTTGAAAACAAGGGTTTATGTCGATGGATATAACTTGTATTACGGTTGTTTAAGAAATACTAGCTATAAATGGTTAGATTTAAAAAAATTATTCCTTACCTATATTCTCCCCAGTTCCGTTCCGTTTCCATACACAGTAGATCCTATTTCGATTAAGTTTTATACTGCGAAAATTTTAGAGAAAGCTGGGCGAGCCCATGATTCTGTCGCTGATCAAGATGCTTATCATAGAGCATTGCGCATGGCCTATTCTGATAAGAGTGTTGAGATTATCGAAGGATATTATTCGATAGATCAAGTTTCTGCTTATTTGATTGATTCTAATAATCCTAATGTCTGGCCGAGAAATTGCCAGCGTGCGAATATTTGGAAGTTAGAAGAAAAACAGAGTGATGTTAATTTAGCATTGGATTCAGTTGTAGATGCAATACTCGATCCTGAACTTGAACACATTGTTTTTGTAACGAATGATACCGATATCGTCCCCGCATTACGTAAACTAAAGTAAGTAACAACAGCTAAAATTGGTCTGATTATCCCAACTCGAAAATTAGAAAGAAGTCCAAATGCAGATTTAGCCGAGCTTGCTGATTGGACGAGGACTCATATTACTACTGATGAATTGAGTCTTTCACTGTTACCTCGTTCAATTACTGGGTTAAAAAAATCTGTGAATAGGCCTATTTCATGGTTTGGTCAACCAGCCATTGTTAATGATATTTTACATGTTTTAGAAGAAGTCATTCCTAGTCCTGCAAAAAGATGGAAATGGTTAGACGAGGTAAAACCTAGTCCAGAGGGATTACCTGTTTTAAGCGATATCCCAAGTAATTTATTAGACTTTGAAGAAACTGCTTTGGATGTTTTAATACATGCAAGAGCTTATGTTGAATACCGAAAAAAAAGTAACTGATTCACTCTGTACCAGACTGACTCATCACACCGCTAAAACCCGCCATTGGGCTCTACATTTGCTATTAGAACGCATTTTTTTACCCTAAAATGAATCAAATTCCTTAAGAACGGATTCAAGTAACTTTGATGACGCCACATTATCAACATAACGAGTTTGTGATGGCGGCGCAGTTTCCTGTAACTCAAATTGCATAAGGCTAATGGCTAAACTAGATCGTCAATATGCGCGGGAGTTGATGAGATTAAGCACTGGCATCTAAGTCACCGTTTGTGACAGGGATGTCACGGTCGAGCCCTCAAGGATGAGTTTATGGCGCGTCACTGGAAAGCTAGTGCTTAATCATTTTCTGATTATTTGCACATTGCCGCACACTCAGTACAGGGCTACTTAGTTGACACAATCAATCAATCTCGATATTGTTGATACAGTCAGCTATATCGAGAGCCTTCTATGTCGTCATTGTCACTCAGTGAAACTTTGCACAGATTAGTGCATGCCTACAAAAAGCAATTGCGTAGTGATATTGCTGCACAAGAGATTGATTTACCTGTCACTCATATCCGTGCCTTGAAGGGGGTTTGTCGTAATCCTGAATCAACGGCCCAGTCTATCGCCCTGCGTATGCAGCGGGATAAAGCACAAATTACCCGTGTTCTTAATGAGCTACAGCAGAGTGGGTTGATCACTAAAATCGATAACCCTAAGGATGGCCGCAGCCAGTTGCTGCGACCCACGGCTGAGGGGGAAAAGATCATGACTCAGATCAATGCCTCAGAACGTAAAACCGTGGCGCGCATGACGCAGGCGCTCAGTTCAGACGAAGTTGATACTTTTATTAAACTTGCCAATAGGATCAGTAAAAGTGTGGATGATGCTGCTGCCGCCAAAAGTGAAACTGATTGCCTTACTCAAAAAAGACCATCTAGTAAGCCAAAAGATACGGCTGGAAAAGGAGCCATTGAGTTGCGCTTAACGGCAGAAAACGCAATAGGAGAAAATCATAATGAATAAACCTGCACCACGTGAGCTAGAAGTGATCCGCTCGACTTATATCACTCCGCATATGTTACGCATCACCTTAGGCGGTGCGGGATTGGCTGGATTTCCTGTCGATCAAGAGAGTGCCTATATCAAGTTGTTATTCCCACAAGCGGGTGAGCGTCCATTAATGCGAACTTACACTATCCGCCAGCAACGCGATGATGAAATCGATGTGGATTTTGTGCTGCACGATACTGACGGCCCCGCATCGAGTTGGGCGAAAACGGTGCAGGTGGGCGAACTCATTCAAATTGGCGGACCCGGACTTAAAAAACTGATCAACTTTGAGGCGGATTGGTTTTTACTCGCAGGTGATATGACAGCCTTACCCGCAATTAGCGTGAATCTGGAAAAATTGCCAAACAATGCAGTAGGTTACGCTGTGGTAGAAGTGCTAAGTGAAGCAGATATTCAACCTTTAGTGCATCCTGAACGCGTCGAGCTGTATTGGGTGATCAATCCTGAAGCCGATCCCGAAGGTCGCCCTTTGGTCGAGCGAATTGCCCAATTACCTTGGCTTGCTGGCGAGCCAGCCGTGTGGATTGCCTGTGAATTTAACAGCATGCGCGCGCTAAGAAGACACTTTAAGCAAGCGCATTCACTGCCCAAGAGCCATTTTTACACATCGAGCTATTGGAAAATTGGTTGTAATGAGGGCGAGCATAAGCTGGTAAAACAAGAAGATGAACAGTTAGAAAATGGGGCCAGTGTTTAAATCAAGATAAGGTCGCCAAGTTTGATTTAGCGACCTTATCTAACCTTTCGCTTATGCCGTTTTTGCTGCTGATGCACCTATTATTGATGCATTTAGGCTACTGGTGAACTAGCTTGCCATTCTTCACCACATCTTTGCAGGGATTGACGCCATAGCTGTAGGCCAACTGCGCAGGCGTGGCGATATCCCACAGACAAAAATCGGCTTGTTTGCCAACGACTAAACTGCCAACAGTGTCTTCAATTCCTAGTGCTTTGGCGGCATTTAAGGTGAGTCCTGTTAGGGCTTCTTCTGGCGTTAAGCGGAACAAGGTGCAGCCCATATTCAGCATCAACAGGGTTGAGCAAATGGGGGATGAGCCTGGGTTGAAATCGCTGGCGAGCACCATAGGTACGCCGTATTGGCGCAATAAATCGATAGGTGGTTTTTGGGTTTCCCGCAAAAAGTAAAACGCGCCGGGCAGCAGTACGGCGCAGGTGCCGCTTTCACTTAAGGCTTTTACGCCTGCCTCATCTAAATATTCGATATGATCCACAGACTTAGCACCAAGATGTGCGGCCAGTGCGCTGCCGCCCATATTGGTTAACTGCTCGGCATGGAGCTTAATCTCTAAGCCCGCCGCTTTGGCTGCGTTGAGCACCCGTTCGGTTTGCTCAAGGTTAAAGGCGATATTCTCGCAGAACACATCCACTGCATCGGCAAGATTTTCGGCGATCACTGCGGGTAGCATCTTATTGATAATTAAGTCGACATAGCCGTCGCTATTGTCTTTATATTCTGGCGGAATCGCATGGGCGCCAAGGAATGTGGTCTTCACATCTACGTGGTGATGTTTGCCGAGCTCGCGGGCGACACGCAGGATTTTCAATTCAGTTTCAGTATCTAAGCCGTAACCCGATTTGATCTCAACCGTAGTCACTCCTTCTTTGGCTAGCGCGTTTAAGCGCTGGCGGCCGAGTTCAAATAATTCTGCTTCATCCGCTTCGCGGCAGGCCTTAACGGTCGAAATAATGCCGCCACCTGCACGAGCAATTTCTTCGTAACTGGCGCCCTGTAGGCGTAACTCAAATTCATTGGCGCGATTACCGGCAAAGATTAAGTGGGTGTGGGCGTCAATTAATCCTGGGGTGATCCAACCGCCTTTGCCCCTGTAAACGGGAATTGACAAAACATCGAAGGCGGGCAGTTCGCTGCGGGGGCCAAGCCAAGCAATTTTGCCATCTTTTACTGCGATGGCCGCGTTGGTGATCGCACCATAAGGTGCTGATACGGAAGGGTCCATTGTGGCTAAGTTAACGTCTATCCAAACCTGATCCCAAGACATGTATTCCCCTCGCTGTGCTGGCAGATGTTAACCAAGTGATTAACGGTTTATTAAATTTATGTGAGCTGGCTTGTATTTACTTGTATATACAAGCTAGGATTGTAGCCGCAATTTTGAACGTTTGAAAGAGTGAATAGCATCTAGATTCTAGCGCTTTATATTGAGGAAATGTTTTGGCTACACCTAAGTTTGCAGAAATTAAGCAATACATTATCTCCTCTATCGAGTCGGGTGAGTGGGAAGAGCATGCTCGCGTGCCTTCTGAGAATCAGCTTGCCGATTTGTTTACCTGCAGCCGAATGACGGCGCGACGTGCGCTAACCGAGCTGACGGATAGCGGTGTGCTTGAGCGTTCTCAAGGGCTAGGCACCTTCGTCGCTGGGTGTAAATCCCAGTCGTCTATGTTGGCGATCCGCAATATTGCCGATGAGATAAAAGACCGCGGCCACGGCTATAGCGTGCAGCAATGGGTGTTAGAACAAGTCGTGGCGAGTACGAGTATCGCAATTTCCCTTGGGCTTGAGCACGGTGCGACAGTCTTCCATTCGATCTTAGTGCATTGCGAGCAGGGCTTACCGTTGCAAGTTGAAGAGCGTTATGTGAATCCTGAGCTGGTACCCGATTATTTATTGCAGGATTTTACCCAGCAGACACCCCACGAATATTTGTCCCAAGTGGCACCGCTGACCGAGGCGCATCACACGATTGAAGCGATTATCGCCAGTGAAGAATTACAGCAAAGGCTCGAAATCCCCGCCACTGAGCCCTGTCTACAGATTTTACGCCGCACTTGGTCACGCCAAGGCGTCGTGAGTTTCGCAAAATTAGTTCACCCAGGTAGCCGCTTTAAACTCGGCGGCCACTTAACCTTTAGCAAGTAACGCCAGTGGCGTGATTAACAGATGTAAATCAGTGACTTAAATAGCTGCACCCTTATAAGTTAAAAGATAAAAACACAATAAAAACAATAGTGCTAACCCGTATTAGCGACTTAGCGAATACGAGTTAGCACCACAGGTTGAAAGAGGAAAATTCAATGGATAAGCGCCACGACCCAAGCCGCCGTATTATTGCACCGCATGGCACACAATTAAGCTGTAAGAGTTGGCTCACAGAAGCGCCAATGCGTATGTTAATGAACAACTTACATCCCGATGTCGCCGAGCGCCCAGAAGACTTAGTCGTCTATGGTGGTATCGGCCGCGCCGCCCGCGATTGGGACTGTTACGACAAAATTATCGAAGTTTTACAACGCCTCGAAGACGACGAAACCTTATTAGTGCAATCGGGCAAACCTGTGGGCGTATTTCGCACCCATGCGGATGCACCGCGCGTGCTGATTGCTAACTCAAACCTAGTGCCACACTGGGCGAACTGGGAGCATTTCAACGAGTTAGACAAGCTAGGTTTGGCCATGTACGGCCAGATGACGGCGGGTTCTTGGATCTATATCGGCACTCAAGGCATAGTCCAAGGCACTTACGAGACCTTTGTGTCGGTCGCAAAACAGCACTTTGAGGGTATCTCTAAAGGTAAATGGATCCTCACTGGCGGGTTAGGCGGCATGGGCGGCGCACAAACGCTGGCAGGCACTATGGCTGGCTTCTCAGTGTTAGCCTGTGAAGTCGACGAAACCCGCATCGATTTCCGTCTGCGCACTCGCTATGTTGACAAAAAAGCCACTTCGCTCGATGAAGCATTAGCCATGATTGAAGCAGCGAACCAAGCTGGCAAGCCAGTATCAGTGGGCTTATTAGCGAACGCCGCCGATGTGTTTGCTGAATTAGTTAAACGCGGCGTTACCCCAGATGTCGTGACCGACCAAACCTCTGCCCATGATCCATTAAACGGTTATCTGCCGCAGGGGTGGACTATGGCTGAGGCTGCGGCCATGCGTAAAACCGACGAAGCGGGCGTAGTGAAAGCGGCGAAAGCTTCGATGGCAGTGCAAGTACAAGCCATGCTCGACCTGCAAACCGCGGGTGCAGCCACGCTCGATTACGGTAACAACATTCGCCAAATGGCGTTTGAAATGGGCGTTGAAAATGCCTTTGATTTCCCAGGTTTTGTACCTGCTTATATTCGCCCACTGTTCTGTGAAGGCATAGGTCCGTTCCGCTGGGTGGCGTTATCTGGCGATCCCGAAGATATCTACAAAACCGACGCTAAAGTCAAAGAACTGATCCCAGATAATCCACACCTGCACAATTGGTTAGACATGGCGCGCGAGCGTATCGCCTTCCAAGGTCTGCCAGCGCGTATTTGCTGGGTTGGCTTAAAAGATCGCGCTCGCTTGGCGTTAGCTTTCAACGAAATGGTCAAAAGCGGCGAGTTGTCGGCGCCCGTGGTAATTGGCCGTGATCACTTAGATTCTGGCTCTGTGGCCAGCCCGAACCGCGAAACCGAATCTATGCTGGACGGCTCAGATGCGGTATCCGATTGGCCATTATTGAACGCGCTACTCAACACCGCTAGCGGTGCAACTTGGGTGTCGCTGCACCACGGCGGCGGCGTCGGTATGGGCTTTAGCCAACATTCGGGTGTGGTGATTGTGTGTGACGGCACAGATGCGGCGGCAAAACGGGTTGGCCGTGTGCTGTGGAATGACCCTGCGACAGGCGTGATGCGTCATGCCGATGCGGGCTACGAGATTGCGAAAAACTGCGCCAAGGAGCAGGGCCTCGATTTACCTATGCAAGACTAGCCGATGCTAACGACTCAATAACAATAATAACTAAAAGCTTGGAGCTAAAAATATGAAATCTGTGAATCACTTAGTGTTAACGCCGGGCAACTTGAGCCTAGCGCAATTGCGCGAAATCAGCCGTCATAAGTTGACACTGGAACTCGCACCAGAGGCGATTACTGATATCAACACCAGTGCGCAAATCGTGCAAAAAGTGTTGGATGAAGGCCGTACCGTTTATGGCATCAACACGGGCTTTGGCTTGTTGGCCAATACCAAGATAGCGCCCGAAGATCTGCAATTGCTGCAACGTTCTATCGTGTTGTCACATGCCGCTGGCACGGGGCAATACATGCAAGATGCCACAGTGCGCTTGATGATGGTGTTAAAAATCAACTCATTAAGTCGTGGTTTTTCAGGCATTCGTTTAGAAGTGATTAACTTCTTAATTAGTTTAGTGAACGCCGAAGTTTATCCCTGCGTGCCAGAAAAAGGTTCAGTCGGCGCCTCGGGTGACTTAGCGCCACTGGCGCACATGTGTTTGCCTATGCTGGGTGAAGGCGAAATGAGCTATCGAGGCGAGTTAATTTCTGCCGCCGAAGGTTTAGAAATCGCTGGCCTTAAGCCAATCGATTTAGCGGCCAAAGAAGGACTCGCTTTGCTTAACGGCACGCAAGCGTCGACTGCGCTGGCGCTGGAAGGGTTATTCCACGCTGAAGACTTGTTCGCAGCAAGTTCTGTGATCGGTGCTATGAGTGTCGAAGCGGCTATGGGCAGCCGTAGCCCGTTTGATCCTCGCATCCATGCGGCGCGTGGTCAGAAAGGTCAAATCGATTCGGCCATGGTCTTCCGTCATCTACTGGGTGAAGAGTCTGAGATAAGCCTAAGTCACGCTAATTGTGAAAAGGTGCAAGATCCTTACTCACTGCGCTGTCAGCCACAGGTGCTGGGTGCTTGCTTGACCCAAATTCGTCACGCGGCCGATGTGTTAGGCACAGAGGCTAATGGCGTAACCGATAACCCACTGGTGTTCCAAGATACAGGCGATATCATTTCTGGCGGTAACTTCCACGCCGAACCCGTGGCTATGGCGGCGGATAATCTGGCGATTGCGATTGCTGAACTGGGCTCCATTGCCGAGCGTCGTATTGCGTTATTGATCGATTCTAGCCTATCTAAACTGCCGCCATTTTTGGTAAAAAACGGCGGGGTGAACTCGGGCTTTATGATCGCCCAAGTGACGGCGGCGGCATTGGCGTCTGAGAACAAGACCTACGCTCATCCGGCATCAGTTGACAGCTTGCCAACATCGGCAAACCAAGAAGACCATGTTTCTATGGCGACCTTTGCGGCGCGCCGCTTGCGCGATATGAGCGAAAATACCCGTGGTGTACTGGCAATTGAATTGTTAGCGGCGGCGCAGGGTTTAGATTTCCGCGCTCCTTTAGCCCCAAGTGTCGCAGTAGCTAAGGCTAAAGCCGAATTACGTGAAGTCGTCGCTTATTACGATAAAGACAGATACTTCGCGCCAGATATCGAAGCCGCGACAGATTTGTTGTATACAGCGAGCTTTAACACTTATCTGCCAGCAGGAACGCTAGCCAGCTTTTAGGCGTTTGTTTTAGTTTAATGGCTGAACAGGTGTTTACTTTGCGAGAATAGGCTGCACTGAGGCGCTTTTGTTATCGCGCCCAGATTTTGCGCCTCAATGTGCTAAAAATAAGCGTTAAAAGGCAAAATTTAAGGTGCAGGCAGATTGCTTGTGCCTTTTTCTTTGGTTTTTATCTGCTTTTCCTCGATCTTTGTCTTTGCCATTTTGGTGTGTTTAACACCGCAGACTCTGCACTTTTTACCCTAATCTTTACATTGTCAGTTTTTGTGGCTGTCTATCCATCTAGAAACCGTTACCTTTGTGTTTTTATCCGCCATCATTATGCATATTTGAATGCATATAATCATTTTTAATAACCATAACCCTATAGTGTGGGACAATATGGGTATGTCATGTTGGACAAATTGTCTTTTGCGGTTTATTGGTTTTTAATTCCTATTTTTGTGCTTTTATCCTTGATAAGTAGTCTTTGATACTTTGTTTTTAGTGTTTTTTGGAGTTAAGTTCTGTGGTTGTTTATTTGAGATCTTGATCTCATGTCATTATTTGTTATCTATTTCTTCTTTGGGGATAATCTTAAATTAAGTGTGGTCTTTAGTAGGACTCACTCAATCGGTTGCCATTTTTACCACAGCAACCACTAGACTCATAACGACAAGAGTGTGAGAGGACGCAATGAACAGACGCCAGTTTTTTAGACTGTGTGCTGCCGGAGCTGCCACCTCAGCAATTTCAGCGTTGGGATTGATGTCCGAAAAGGCCTATGCGGCCGTTCGAGAATTCAAACTCATTAGCGCGAAAGAAACCCGCAATAACTGCTGCTATTGCTCAGTGGGTTGCGGATTGCTGATGTACAGCAAAGGAAGTAACGGCAAAAACGCCGAACAAAGTATTTTCCATATCGAAGGGGATGCAGACCATCCAGTCAACCGCGGGGCCTTGTGTCCTAAGGGTGCTGGTCTAGTGGATTATGTGAACAGCCCTAATCGTCTTAAATATCCTGAGTACCGTGCGCCAGGCAGTAATGAATGGACTCGTATCAGCTGGACTGAAGCTTACCAACGCATCGCCCGTCTGATGAAGAATGACCGTGATGCTAACTTGATTGAAAAGAATTCTGCTGGGATGACGGTTAACCGTTGGCTTAGCACTGGGATGATGACCTCGTCGGCGATGCCGAATGAAGGCGGCTATATCACCCAGAAATTTGCACGGGCACTGGGCCTAGTTGCAATCGATACTATTGCGCGTAACTGACACTCTCCAACGGTAGCAAGTCTTGCTCCGACATTTGGACGTGGTGCCATGACCAACCACTGGATCGATATTAAAAACTCTAATTTGATCATTATTATGGGCGGTAATGCTGCAGAGGCTCACCCTGTCGGATTCGGCTGGGTTACAGAAGCTATGCAACATAACAACGCTAAACTTTTGGTGGTCGATCCTCGCTTCACCCGTAGCGCCGCTGTAGCCGATTACTATGCGCCGATCCGCTCGGGCACAGATATCGCCTTCCTGCTCGGGGTGATCCGCTATCTTATTGAAACTAAACAAGTGAACTACGACTATGTGAAGGCTTATACCAATGCCAGTTACATAGTGCGCGAAGACTTCTCTTTTAGTGAAGGTCTGTTCAGTGGTTTCGATGAAGAAACAGATAGCTACAATAAAGAGTCTTGGTACTACGAGTTAGACGAACAGGGTTACGCGAAAATCGATCCTAGCTTCGAACATCCACGCTGTGTGTGGAACTTAATGAAGCAACATGTAGAACGCTATGACTTTGAAACAGTAAGCAATATTACCGGTACGCCGATTGCGGACTATGAGATCGTTTGCCAACAAATTGGTAGCACTCATACCCACGATAGAGCCGCGACCTTTATGTATGCCTTAGGTTGGACTCACCACAGTAAAGGGGCGCAGAACATTCGCTCTATGGCTATGGTGCAGTTGCTGCTGGGTAACATTGGGGTGTTGGGCGGTGGTGTTAACGCTCTGCGCGGACACTCGAACGTGCAAGGCGCGACCGATATGGGTTTATTGTGTCAAAGCTTGCCCGGTTACCTCAAGTTACCGAACGAAAAAGACATTAATCTTAAAACCTATCTCCACAACTATACCCCTGTCGCTCTGCGTCCGGGTCAAACCAACTATTGGCAAAATTACCCTAAATTCTTTGTTTCGCAAATGAAGAGTTTTTGGGGCGATAACGCCACGGTTGAAAATGACTTTGGTTATGACTGGTTGCCGAAATGGGACAAGCAGTACGACTTTACTAAACACTTAGATATGGCTTTCCACGGCGAAGTGAATGGCTACATTATCCAAGGTGTTAACGCCATTAACTCTATGCCAAACCGTAATAAGGTACTCAAAGCCTTGAGTAATCTTAAATACATGGTGGTGTTGGATGCCTTGGCAACGGAAACTGCAACCTTCTGGCAAAATGCCGATGGCTTCAATGAAGTCAATCCCGCTGAAATCATGACGGAAGTGTTCCGTTTACCTACGACGTGTTTTGCCGAGGAAGAAGGTTCCATCGTCAACTCTGGCCGTTGGATGCAGTGGCATTGGAAGGGAGCTAACCCGCCGGGTGAAGCCAAGCCAGATGCTGAGATTCTCTCTGGCGTCTTAATGGCAATGCGTGAACTGTACAAACAAGAGGGCGGTAAGCTGCCTGAGCCAGTGCACGCGATGAGCTGGAATTACCACAATCCTCACTCACCGCACGCTGAAGAAATCGCTCGCGAGCTTAACGGTAAGGATCTCGTGACTCAACGTCAGCTCAGTAGTTTTGCTGAACTGAAAGCTGATGGTAGTACCGCCAGCGCCTGTTGGATTTATGCGGGTTCTTGGACCGAAGAAGGCAACTTGATGGCTCGCCGTGACAACCATGATCCTTCCGGTAAAGGTGTTACTCCGGGTTGGGCATTTGCTTGGCCAGCAAACCGTCGTGTGCTGTATAACCGCGCTTCTTGCGATATCAACGGAAAACCTTGGGATCCAAAACGCACTATCGTCGAGTGGGTTGACGGTAAGTGGCACGGTATCGATGTGGGCGACTTCAATATGAAGTTAACACCACAGGAATCCGCTGGCCCCTTCATCATGCAACCCGAAGGTGTGGGTCGTTTCTTCGCCCTTAAATTATTGGCCGAAGGTCCGTTCCCTGAGCACTACGAGCCGATGGAGTCGCCTATTGGGTTGAACCCGTTACACAAGGTCACCAGTAACCCTGCGGTACGTATGTTACCGGGCGTGAAGGAAACCTTAGGTTCCCATAAAGACTTCCCTTATGTGGCAACCACTTACTGTGTAACTGAACACTTTAACTTCTGGTCTACTCATGCCCGTTTGGCAGCGATTTCTATGCCGGAAACCTTCGTCGAAATTGATGAAATGTTGGCAGCAGAAAAAGGTATCGCCAATGGGGATTGGGTCACTGTCAGCTCTAAACGCGGCAGCATTGAAACCAAAGCCTTAGTGACTAAACGGCTACAGCCGTTAAAGGTAAATGGCCAGTTAGTCCATACCGTCGGGTTACCCCGTCACGGCAGCCATAATGCGCTCACTCGTAAGAGTTACTCCTGTAACGTACTCACCACGGAAGTGGGGGATGCAAATACACAGGTGCCTGAGTTCAAAGCATTTTTGGTTAACATCACTAAAGCGGAGGGGATCTGATTATGGCATCACAAGACATTATCCGCCGCTCCGGTACTTCAGCGGTGACGCCTGCGGCAAAGGGGCGTAATTCGTCAGAAAAGGTCGCTAAGCTGTTCGACGCCACTAAGTGTAATGGCTGTAAAGCCTGCCAAGTGGCGTGTTCTGAGTGGAATGATTTACGGGAAGAGGTAGGTACTTTCCAAGGCAGTTACCAAAACCCTATGTCGCTATCGGGCCAATGTTGGACCCTGATGGAGTTCCATGAGGTGATGGAAAGCAACAAGCTGCGTTGGCAATTTACCCACTCGGCCTGTATGCACTGTGCTGACCCTGCCTGTTTAACGGCCTGTTCGACCTCGGGCGCGATTATCCAGCACGCCAATGGTGTGGTGGACTTCGATTCGGACAAATGTATCGGCTGCGGTTATTGCGCCAGTGCTTGTCCTTTCGATGTGCCCAAAATCGATTCTAAGGATAACAAGGCCTACAAGTGCACTATGTGCTCTGACCGTTTGGCTGTGGGATTGGAACCTTCCTGCGTTAAGTCCTGTACCACAGGGGCGCTGCGTTTTGGCACCCGTGAGGACATGTTGTTCTACTCGCAAAAACGGGTCGAAGAACTGAAGGAAAAGGGCTTTGCTAAGGCAGGACTGTATAACCCTGAGGGTGTAGGTGGCACTGGTATGATGATGATATTACACGATATCAATCAGCCCGAAAGCTACAACATGCCTGATAACCCGCAGATCCCACTGTCACTCACTCTGTGGCAGGACTGGGTCAAACCTTTAGGCACTATGGGCATTCTTGCCACTGCCGCCGTCGCTTGTCTGCATAAGATCACCGTCGGTCGCAACATAGTTGAAGAAGACCAACCGGGTTATCAACCGCCAGAGGAAGAGGCTAAGCAGGAAGAGGGGGCCGACAAATGAGCAAGCATGATAAGCAAGAAATGATAGTGCGTCACAAGCTGTTCGATCGCATCTGTCATTGGTTCATTGTGGCGGTTGGCCTAGTGACATTTCTCACCGGCTTTTCCTTCTTCTATCCGTCGTTTCAATGGCTTGGGGCGATAGCGGGCACACCGCAATTGGCGAAGTTTATTCATCCCATTGCGGGCTTGATGATGTGCTTACCTTTGATGTTGATGTTGGTGCGTTACTACAAACACAACAAATGGGAAAAGCACGACCTCGCTTGGATGCTCGCCATTAAGGATGTGATGTTCGAGAACGAGGAGAAAATCCCGCCTATCGGCCATTACAACCCTGGGCAAAAGGTATTGTTTCGCGCCTTCGTGCTGACATCTATCACTTTAACGGTGACGGGAATCATCATGTGGCAGCCTTACTTTGCGCCCTATTTCTCAGCCACTGTGGTGGGTTGGGCCATTCTGTTGCACGCCATTTGTGCGCTCATCATGTTGATTTTTGTGATGGTACATTTTTGGATGGCGACATGGGTGGAAGGGTCGGTTAAGGGCATGCTTTACGGCAAAGTCTCTAAGGCTTGGTGCCGCAAACATCACCCTGTGATGTTGGATGAACATTCGGACGTGGAGAAACATTAATGAGTCATACAGCCGAGATACCTCTGGCCCAAGGCAGCGAATCGCCGCTGGAACTTAAACCGTTAAAAGCGGCAGATCCCCAAGCTGTGTATCACAGAAGGGCGCAACGTTTGCTGTCATTGGCCAAGGACTCGCCGCTGGCTGATTACTTTGAGCTATGTCGCCGTTTGGTCTCTATACAGGCCAGGTTAGCGCAGGAGGCTGACTTCGGTAAGCTTCTCGCTTGGGGGAAAGATGAGGCGATTCCGCTTTCCCTGTTGGGCTCAGAGGCAGATAGCTATTGGCAGGGACTGCTACAGCAACTGTTAAGTGATTTGTTGCCGCAGGTGGATGAATCCATAGCTCGGGTAGTGCGTTTGCTGATGCAGCAATCGCCCGAGCAACTGAGTTCTTGGGGGCGTTCACTACGCCAAGGGCATGTCAGTGAAGTGCCTGCCCGTTTTAGTTTATTCATCTGGGCGGCGATGGGCGTTTATTGGTCGCATTGGGCACCTATGGTCATCAAGCGGATGGATCCGTGCAAGGTGGCGCAGCAGAGTATGTGTCCCGTGTGTGGATGTCATCCAGTGGCGAGTGTGATTGTCGATCAGCCCCGAGCTGGTTTGCGCTACTTGCATTGCAGTCTGTGCGAGAGCGAATGGCATTACATTCGCGCCCATTGCACCAGTTGCGGTCAGGACAAAGAGATGACGATTTGGTCACTAGATGATGCCAAGGCTCAAGTGCGGATCGAAAGCTGCGATGAATGTCATGGCTATACCAAGATGATGTTCGTCGAAAACTCGCCGTCTATGGATGTGGCGGCAGACGATCTCGCAACCTTGATGTTAGACAGTGAGCTAAATGCTAAGGGCTTTGGGGCAACAACACTGAACCCACTGCTACTGGCCCACGAAACCACGTAAGCCACATAGCTTAAACAAATGCGGGAGGGAGTCGGGTTGCTGATCCCTTCCTGCTTTTTATAAACCAATGGCAATAATATAAACAAAATGACACAGATGATGACCCAAGCACCTGAAACACTACAAGTTCTGTACCGAGCTTTGCCTTCAATGGATAGCCTACTTGCAGAGCCTAGTTTTGTGGTATTGCAGCAGTCCTACGGCAAAGCGGCAGTAAAGGCCGCACTGGATACCCAGTTAAAGGCGGCGCGCAGCTTAATCGGCCGCGAGCACTGTTTGCCGACATGGTGTTGCGAGCTTGCGCAATTGCACAGATGTTTGGTTGATCAACTGTCTAACGATTACAGCCACAGCTTAAAACCCGTGTGGAATCTCACTGGCACCATATTGCATACCAACCTTGGCCGAGCGCAACAGTCAGAAGCGGCAATTCGAGCCGTGACTTCTGTTATGCGCTACCCAACACCGCTGGAGTTTGAGCTTGCGGCAGGTGAACGTGGTCACAGGGATAATGCGATCAGTGCTTTAATCCAGCGCTTAACGGGTGCCGAGGCTTGTTGTGTCGTGAATAACAATGCCGCTGCGGTTTTGTTGATGCTTTCTGCGGTGGCTGCGGGGAAAGAAGTCATAGTCTCCCGTGGTGAGTTGGTGGAAATTGGCGGCGCGTTTCGTATCCCTGACATTATGCGCCAAGCGGGCTGCACCTTAGTCGAGGTCGGCAGCACCAATCGGACTCACCTTAAGGATTATGAGCAGGCCATTACTGAAAATACCGCTGCGATAATGAAGGTCCACACCAGTAATTATCATATTAGTGGTTTTACTGCCGCAGTGGAGGAGGCAAGGCTGGGTCAGTTATGCCGTGAGCGTGGCATATCACTCATTTCGGATCTTGGTAGTGGATCACTGACGGATCTGCGCCGCTTTGGCCTAAAACAAGAACCTACGCCCCAAGCCATGTTAGCCGATGGGGTTGATTTAGTCAGTTTTTCCGGTGACAAACTATTGGGTGGCCCTCAGTCTGGTTTAATCGTTGGCAAACAGTCGCTGATTAAGCAGTTACAGAGTCATCCACTAAAGCGCGCCCTGCGTTGCGATAAGCTGATTTTGGCGGCGTTAGAAGCGACATTGATCCACTATCTTAACCCTGAAACCTTAGACATTGAGCTGCCTATTATGGCGAAATTTGCCCGTAGCCAAGAGGCGTTATGGCAGATTGGTCGTCGCTTACAGCAAGCTTTGGTTCCACATTTTGAACCTTGTTATCGCATTGAGTTAGTCGAGTGCCAAACACAGGTCGGCAGTGGCTCGCAGCCAGATACTTTTTTACCCTCAGTGGCATTGTGTTTTACCGTACTCAATGGCGGTAGTTTAAGTTTGTTAGAACAACAATTTAAGCAGGCGGCACGGCCTATCATAGGTCGCATGAGTCAGGACCAACTCAGGTTAGATCTGCGCGGTCTTGATAGTGAAGCTGAACTCCTCGCCGAGTTGAGTACGTTAGGTGTGCAGTTGTGATCATTGTGACTGCGGGTCATGTCGATCATGGCAAGAGTACGCTTATTCGCGCTTTGACTGGGATGAATACCGATCGTCTGCCGGAGGAAAAACGCCGTGGTATGACGATCGATCTTGGCTATGCGTTTATGCCACTTCGAGATGGTTCGCGCCTTGCCTTTATCGATGTGCCCGGCCACGAAAAATTTATCAACAATATGCTGGTGGGCGTGAGTCATGCTCGACACGCCCTGTTGGTGATGGCCTGTGACGATGGCGTAATGCCGCAAACCCGTGAGCATCTGCAAATTCTTGCGCTCTTACCTTTGCACAGTTTGACCTTAGTGCTAACTAAGCGGGATTTAGTTGATAGTGGCACGGCGGCACAGCTTGTCGCCGATGGACTCACTTTGCTGGCCGAGTATGGCATTGAGGCCAGTGGTGTTTTTGAAGTGTCGGCGAATGGAACCGCCGACTTAGCATCCAATGGCGTGGCGGCGCTGAAGACGCATATTCTTGATTTAGGTAAGCAAGAGTCAAAGCGAGCGGAGGATGCCAGCAGCTTTAGGATGACGCTCGATCGCGCCTTTAGTGTGAAAGGTGCGGGTTGTGTCGTGACGGGCACAGTGATCAGCGGCAGCGTATGTGTGGGGGATAGTCTTTTTAGCTCAGGGCAAAAGGCCAAACTCAGAGTGCGAGGCATACATTGTCAGGGACAAGAAGCCCAAAGGGCTGTCACGGGTACACGCGTAGCACTCAATTTAACGGGTGTCGATAACCATAGGGAGCCAGAGCGTGGCGATTGGCTGAGCAGTTTGCCTCAAGCAGAGCTCTGTAGCCGCCCCGTTGTGCACATTCGAGCCTTCGATTTTTTAGGCTGTGAGTCATTAGTGCATTGGCAAAATGTCCACTGTCACCATGGCGCCGATCATACTTTAGGTCGAGTTTCCCTGTTAAATGAAGCTGATGAAGAAGGCTTCTGTCTGGCGGAGTTAGTACTCGAAAAGCCACTACTCCTATGTCAGGACGATCGAATTGTCCTGCGACACATTGGGGGTAAACAGACTTTAGGTGCGGGGCGAGTGTTGGCGCTGAAAGTCCCTAATCGTAAGAAACGTACGCCTGAACGAGTCGCGAGATTACTGCAATTAGCACGCTTGGATAATCCTGCCCATGTGGTGGCTTTACTCGGCCAAACTCAGGCGCTAGAGCTTGATGAAATCGCGTGGCGTTGGCAATTAACTGACGAAGGGCTGGCTATGCTGTTAGCCCAAGCGGGTTTAGTCCGTTTTGGGGCATTTGCTATAGCGACAAGTTTACTTGAGCAAGAAAAACAACAGTTTATTACTTTACTTCACGAGTTCCATCAACAGCATCCTGACCAACTTGGGCTTGGGCGTAATCGCCTGCAGCGCATGAGCCACAGCGCTTTGCCGCCCGAATTAGCCAATAAAGTGCTCGACACGCTTTGCCAAGAAGGTCGCATGGTGCTGCGTGGTGCCTTGTTGCAGCTCGCTGAACACAAAATAGTACTAGACGCTGAGGCTCAGCATTGTTGGCAGGCGCTTGCGCCTTGGCTTGCCGAGCAAACCGCCCCTGTATGGGTCACCGAAATGGGCGAATACCTTGCGCTAGAACCTGCCAAATTAAGGTTGTTGTGTTTCCAGCTGGTGCAGCAGGGGTTTATTACTGCTGTGGTGAAGGACAGATATTTGCTCAGCGAGCAAATCTGTTACTACGCCAGCTTAGTGCGTACTCATATTGCAGAACACGGCAAGCTCGAAACGGCAGAATTTAAAGACATGGTTGGGCTTGGGCGTAAGGTGAGTATTCAACTGCTTGAGTTCTTTGACAGAAGTGGTTTTACCCGTAGGAAGTATCGCAGTAATAGCCGAGAAGTTCGGGATGCCGAGTTGTTTTTTTCCCATGAGAATTGGCGGAAGAACATAGGAGTCGAACCTACCCAGGACTGCTGGCAGCCCTACCCGGATTTGAAATCCGGACGCCTCACCGGAGACGACGTTCTTCCAATAGAAGACTTAGGGATAGTAGAAAATGCGTAAGGATGATTCAAGGCGATTCTTATTTAGTTTATGGGTTTGTGATACAAGTCTTAAATTGTCATCAAACTAATTGTTTTTATTTGGTTTTATAGTTTTAAAGGGGCGCTATGGAATATCATTCACATGAAGTGGTGACAGAAAGAAACGTGATCTTGTTAGAACATGGGCACGCATCTGAGCTGACTGACTACTTAGCTAATGAAGTGCGAGTCGCACTGGTCTATAACGGCATAGCGCATACCGTGATGTTGGCGAGTCCTCAAGATTTAGAAGCCTTCGCTATTGGTTTTACGTTATCTGAACGTATCGTTTCCCATATCAATGATATCAAAGGGGTGGAGCTCGAGTTCACCAGTGAAGGCGTGTTGATCCAAGTGGAAATCAACCAACGATGCTTTATGGAACTCAAGCAACAAAGGCGCAATATGGCGGGGCGCACAGGTTGTGGATTGTGCGGCGTCGCCCAGCTCGAAGAGGCCGTCAAGCCTGTGATGCGGGTGGACTCAGATGCCAGATTCGATATCGAACACTTACAGGTTGCACTTGGGCAAATTCAAGATAATCAACAACATTTTAAGCTGACGGGCGCCACTCATGCGGCCATGGGGCTTAACCATCAAGGACAGATCATCGCCGCCTATGAGGATATAGGCAGGCATATCGCACTAGACAAGCTAATTGGCGCCTTTTCCGCTCAAAATGTGGAACGTCCAGTGGCCGTATTGCTCACCAGTCGCGCGAGTTTTGAGATGGTGCAAAAGGCCGCTAGTGCCAATATCCAAATTCTGTTTGCTATGTCCGCCGTGACTTCACTGGCGTTGGAATTAGCAGAGAAAAGCAATATCACGCTTATCGGTTTTTGCCGTAATGGCAGGGCAACGCTTTACACCCACGGTTATCGCCTGTTGGGGCAGCAGTGTGTCAGCTTAGCTAAAGCCATTTAAGCGTGAGGCCACTTGTGATTGAAGTTGTCGAACGACTTAAATCACTCTGGCACACAGGTTATAAGCGCATTGCGCTTATTTTTTATAGTCTCGTTCATTAGGGTAATGACATGACATGGCAACAATTTAAACAAGAATATTTAGTCCGTTTTTGGGCGCCTATGCCAGCGGTTATCGCTGCAGGTATCCTTTCTACTTACTATTTTGGTTTGACCGGAACCTTCTGGGCCGTTACTGGGGAATTCACTCGTTGGGGTGGTCATTTACTGCAGTTTTTAGGTGCAGAACCAGAAACTTGGGGTTATTTCAAAGTGATAGGTCTGCAGGGCTCTCCTCTAGATCGTATCGACGGCATGATGATTATCGGTATGTTTGGCGGTTGTATTGCTGCTGCGCTTTGGGCCAATAACGTCAAACTGCGTATGCCACAGAGCCGTATCCGTATTGCTCAGGCACTGATCGGCGGCATTATTGCTGGCTTTGGTGCCCGTTTAGCTATGGGTTGTAACCTTGCCGCCTTCTTCACGGGTATTCCGCAGTTCTCTTTACATGCTTGGTTCTTTGCTTTGGCGACGGCGGCAGGTTCTTACTTTGGTGCAAGATTTACCTTACTGCCGATGTTCCGTATTCCGATAAAACTGAAAAAGGTAAATAAAGCGACTTCAATCAAGCAGGACGAAAACCAAGCTAGACGTCGTTTCCGTATCGGTATGCTGGTGTTTGTAGGCATCGTCGGTTGGGGGTTATTGACTATGTTCAATGCGCCAAAACTCGGCATTGCTATGCTCTGTGGTGTTGGTTTTGGTTTATTAATCGAACGGGCGCAAATCTGCTTTACCTCAGCGTTCCGCGATATGTGGATCACTGGTCGTACTCACATGGCGAAGGCGATTATCTTAGGCATGGCGGTCAGTGCGATAGGCATTTACAGCTATGTGCAACTGGGTGTGCCACCTAAGATCATGTGGGCTGGCCCTAATGCGGTGATCGGCGGCTTACTGTTTGGTTTTGGTATTGTACTGGCTGGTGGTTGTGAAACGGGTTGGATGTATCGTGCAGTCGAAGGCCAAGTGCATTTCTGGTGGGTGGGCTTAGGTAACGTGTTGGGTTCAACCTTACTGGCGTATTACTGGGATGATATCGCTCAGCCATTAGCAACGAACTGGGACAAAGTTAATTTACTGACCAGCTTTGGCGATAAAGGCGGATTATTGCTGACCTATGTGCTGCTGGGGCTCTCCTTTGGCGCTATGTTGCTGTGGGAAAAACGTTTCTTTGCTCGTAAGGCGAAGCGTGATGAACAATTGCTAGCGGAGGTGGCGTAATGGCTCAATATATTCCAGATTATCAACTCGATATGGTGGGTGAACCTTGCCCTTATCCCGCAGTGGCTACCCTTGAGGCTATGCCTAAGTTAAAGCTCGGTGAAATTCTCGAGGTGATTAGTGACTGCCCGCAGTCTATTAACAACATTCCCCTCGACGCTAAAAATCATGGTTATAAAGTGCTGGAAATTGAGCAGAATGGTCCGACTATTCGTTATCTGATCCAGCGTTGAGGATAGGACTATGTTGACTATTCTCAGTGGCTTAGGTATTGGCTTAGCCATGGGATTTGTGATGCAAAGGGGTAGATTTTGTATGGCGGGCGGGATCCGCGATACCTATCTGCAACGGGACTTTACCATGGTGATCGCTATTTTGATTGCCATCAGCATCCAAAGTCTAGGGCTGTTCCTGTTTTACGAATGGGGTTGGGTTAAATTGCCAGAAGGGCATTTCCCTTGGTTGGCAACCTTAGTCGGTGGTGTATTGTTTGGTGTGGGTATGGCAGCAGCGGGAAGCTGTTCCACTGGCGCCTATTACCGCGCTGCCGAAGGGTTGGCTGCCAGTGTGATGGCCGTTCTCGGTTTTATTGCTGCCAGTAAATTAGTGCGTCTCGATGAGTTGAAAGGTCTACTTAAACCTTTTAAACAGCATCAACTTGAGGACCAAACGCTCTATCAAACTCTGGGCGTTTCCCCTTGGGTGATCGTGCTTGTCCTCGTATTACTCACATTGTGGTTGGCATTGGGTTATCTCAAACGCCGCAAACGTCCGGTTGCACTGATGGCACCCCGTAAAACGGGTTTAGCTCATTGGTTGTTTGAAGCGCGCTGGCATCCCTTTGTAAGTGCTTTGCTGATTGGTTTACTGGCGCTACTTGCATGGCCTGCAAGTCTTGAAAGTGGTCGTGTAGGCAGTGTTGGGATCAGTGGCCCGAGTGCGCAGTTATGGGATCTTGTCACCACAGGTAACACTAAGTTCTTTAGTTGGCCTGGATATTTTCTCTTGGGATTATTTGTAGGCGCTTTTATCGCTGCCCGGGGCAGTGCTGAGCAGCGCTGGCGCTACCCTGGTCATAAAGTGGCGTTATTTGGGTTTATTGGTGGCCTGTTGATGGGCGTGGGGAGCGGGCTTGCCGGAGGTTGCATGCTTGGTAATGCGCTCGTTGGCACGGCTTACTTGTCGTGGCAAGGCTGGCTATTTATCCCTGCTATTTTATTTGGCAGTTGGTGCTTTAACTATTTTGCGCTACTGAGGCCAATGCGTCTTGCGCAGATTTAACGTTTATAAAGGAGCTGTATATGGAACAGTATCTCGACACAACGGGTAAACTATGCCCTTTTCCTTTAATTGAGTTACAACGCTTAATTGCGAGTCTTGAGACTGGCGATAAAGTGGTACTGGATTACGATTGTGGCCAAGCAACTGAGAATATTCCCCGCTGGGCGGCTGAAGCCGGGCATGAGGTGACCCACTTTGCCCAGAAGGGCGATGCTGCTTGGACTATGACGATTCAAAAGGGCTAACTCGTCCTCAACTAAAAAGCGCTGCATTTGCAGCGCTTTTTGATCTTAGCCTTGGCAATCTACTGGCAGATATTCATCCGGAATACCGTTGCTGCTGCAAACCCAAGTGATATTATTTTGCTCATCAACTTGAGGCGATAGATAGACTTCATAGCCTTGATAATCCCCGAGTGCTTCGCTTCCTATAAAACCGACTATGCCATCTGTGTACAGATTAAATGTCGCAATCTGCTCGTCCGTGAGTCCAAGCACATCCAATTCGGTTGGCCAAGCTTTGTTGGTTTGATAGTAACCGACTAAGATGTCAGTGATCGGTGCCAGTGCTTGATGTTGCTGGTCGATACTGGCAATAGCCAGTGCCGCATCGGGTACATTCAATGCTGCTGGTGTGGCTTCGGTCGTGGTTAGCGCCTCATAACTCGTGGCGGCACCCATTTTCTCTTGATAGTCCTTATACGCTGGCAACGCGACTGCTGCAGCAATACCAATAATCGCAGCGAAGATTATCAATCCACCGCCTGCTGTGCCTAAACGTGGCATAAAGAAGCTGAGTACATAGGCCCATGCACTGCGTGATGGCGGTGCATATTCCACTCCTTGTGCTTTGGCTTGGACTCTCGCCATGCGCTTGGTCAACCAAGGATAGCTGCCATTAAGCTCGTGCAGCGACATCCAAAAACCACTCGACTCACTGGCTTGGCGGATATATTGATCCACATTCATACGTTTCCATTGCTCGACACCAGCGGCTAACACAGCAACGGCATTTGTGGCTGAACGTAAGCTGTTGCAGCAACGTAATCCGTGGAGATCGCAGGTATATTCACAGGCGCGAGAATAAGCCGCACCCACTAAAGGTAACCAAGTGGCGAAGACTAAGAAGGGCGCTTTACCTATATGATTGCGGCGAATATGGCCTAACTCGTGGCCGATATAGAAGTTGAGCGCATCTTTATCTGACTCAAGCGCATCCACAATCGATGAAAATAGCACTATATAGTTGCGACCGAGGAAGCGTGTCGCCAGTGCGTTTAACATGCCATCAGCTGCCAATAAGTAAGCGCGTGGTGGCTCGCGCATTTCTAAACGTTCGCAACACGCTAAATATTGTTTATGTAATTCAGGAAATTGCTCTGCATTGATTTCGACAGCCGTGCCTTTTAAGTAGCTGATAAAGGCGGAGTGGCTAAAGAGATAAATAATGAAAAACATCAACACATAGAGCAGCGCCATGCCAAAAGTGCCTATGATCAATGCCGCCCAGACGATCCCAGAAATAATAGCTAACAGAGTGAACAGCGATTTTTCCTTCGAATAGACAATATCTGTCATTTGAATGGGATTCTCGTTCCCTGCGGTAATAACTTGTTCCATGTTGATCCTTTTCCTTGTGAAGAGACAAACGGCGTGAAAATAGTCAATTTTACTCGAAAATTCAACCACTATCGCGTGCAAAGCAAAAAATTAACCGTTTTGACATTCAGTTTAATCAGCTATGCGCAAATTGGAGTAGGTCGATTTCATCAGGATTTTGTGGTTTTTTAGCGCTAGAGAGTCCGATTATGCAGGCGGACACAGATTGGTAAGTGGCTCTTAGTCTCTGGGAATTTTCCTCGCAGCGCACTAGAATTAGGTGTTTTCGCAGCATATCGGCTGAGGGTTAAGTCTTAAGTTAGAACCGAGATAAAAGTAAATCACATCACTATGAGTGCACTTTAAGGCATGGTTCTTCAAGGCAGAGTGCTTTGAGTCAGGCTTGGTTAAGCCTATATAGGGTTAGCTATGGCAAGCGTTGAAACAAACCACAGAAATACA
The DNA here is from genome assembly GCF_015767295.1 of Shewanella sp. DW31. Classification (NCBI taxonomy): domain Bacteria; kingdom Pseudomonadati; phylum Pseudomonadota; class Gammaproteobacteria; order Alteromonadales; family Shewanellaceae; genus Shewanella; species Shewanella sp. DW31. Next base: position 87,917 of record NZ_JADWMP020000018.1, on the reverse strand, counting down.
AAGGAATTGAGATGGCTAAGTTAACAAATAAGATGATAAGTAATCGATTGGGTTTCAAATGGTACTGTGCCGCAGGCGTGATGGTTAGCGCGTTAAGTGCGGGAGTAATGGCAGCTAATGCACCTTCTTTTGACTGCACGAAAGTGAATGCTGGCAGTATTGAAGACATGGTCTGTAAGGATGCGGGGCTGAACCAACTTGATAATCAGTTAGCTAAGGTCTATAGCCAAGCGCTTGAAAAAGCGAAGAATGAACAACCTCCTACTTTAAAGGCGATACAACGTGGTTGGGTGAAAGGCCGTAATGAATGCTGGAAGAGCGACGATAAGCACGCGTGTATTGAATCTAGCTATCAAACCCGCATTGCCGAACTGCAGGCACAATATCGTTTAGTCGACATGACCGGCCCAGTGTTTTATGCCTGTGACGGCAATCCTGCTAACGAAGTAGTGGTGACTTATTTTAAAACCGAACCTGCCACCCTGATTGCTGAACATGGTGATAGTACTTCATTAATGTTTGTGCAACCCAGCGGCAGCGGCGCTAAGTATCAAGGCCGCAATGAAAGCCTATGGGAACATCAAGGCGAAGCTAAAGTGGTTTGGGGCTACGAAGCACCAGAAATGACCTGTAAACTGGTGACTAAATAGGATTGATTTAAGGTCGCCATGAAACAAGCTCTCGTGCATATCGCCTTGGTCGTAAGAGATTACGACGAGGCGATTGATTTTTATGTGAATAAATTAAAATTCGAATTAGTCGAAGACACTTATCAAGCCGAGCAAGATAAGCGCTGGGTCGTTGTTGCCCCACCGGGTTCTAAGGGCGCTTCTATCTTGTTAGCGCGGGCGTCTAAACCTGAGCAGTTCGATTTTATCGGTAATCAGGCGGGTGGTCGGGTGTTTTTATTTTTAAATACCGATGACTTTTGGCGTGATTATCGCCGTATGGTCGCCGATGGCGTGGAGTTTGCGCGCGAGCCGCAAGAACAAGACTATGGCACAGTCGCTGTGTTTAAAGATCTCTACGGTAACTTATGGGATTTACTGCAATTGAACCCGAATCATGTCATGGCTAAGCGAATGAGTTAAGATTCAGTATTTCGTATGAATTACCGCGCAAGCTATTTAATGGGGTCAAACACTGGGAATACTCTTTGTGTTTGACCTCTGTTAAGTTCGTCGAAAATTCTCAGTTATTGATCATTTTTATTGGGCATTCACTGTAAATTTCAATCTATTCTTATGGAACGGATAGATTTTATAATGGATTGGTCAATGCCATTATGTTTTTATTCAAAATTCAATGCCTATCGAATAAATTACTCTTTTGTTCTTATAATTACCTATTCACTTTTTTCGTACTTTAGTATTTAACTCACATTTAAATTAATGAGCGTCAGCTTTTGTTGACAGTTTTATTCGTCACTTATTTGCATAGGCGATTATTGTCACTTAGCTTCTTTAATGTTCTCTAGCTATAAAAATTTAGTCGTGAATAACATTACGTCTAAAGCAAGCTGGCATTTAAAAATAATATTTAATCTGAGTGACTTACTAAAGGAATCTGATAAGTATGAATTTTTTTAAAATACGTTGCACGGCATTATGGATAGGCCGCGCGTTAAGTATCTCCGCGATAATAGCGTTACCATCGTTCGCATCTGATATGCCAACCAGTCAGTATCATATTGATGCAGAAGAAATGAAAATGGTAGATATGCCTAGTGTGTTACTGCCATTTAATAATCTGATGTTTTTATATGGCGTAGATGCATCGCAGTTTGATTTAGCTGACTTTATTTACGTCAATGTTCCTGATTTAATCGATAAAGAAGAGGCGATTACGCATTGGGCTGGATATTATAGTATTAACCCCAAAGTCATACTGACTTTGATGGAAATGCAATCTCAGTTAATTTCGTCTCCGACAGCTGAAGCGCTTAACCGACCTTTGGGAACATTATCGGATAAACAGGGTTTTGAGGAACAACTCCAAGATGTATTGGCTCAGCTATCACAACGTTTTTATGCCTATGAAGAGTCTCAATTAAAAGGCCTATACCCGCCAAGTACCGACGCAGTTAACGCATCGAGTTTCGCATTATTGGCTTTGTTAAACGGTCGTAGGATAGAGCAACAGCAACATGCCGTTATGACGGGTGAGCACGCTTTGGGATTGGACCCATTCATTGAGCAGTTTAGATTATTATTTGGCAATACTGACCGTGAGTTGTTAATGAGTTCAGTTGCTAAAAATCCGCTTGTAGCTGATTCAACTCAGTCGATGCAACAAGTCGTCCCATTGGCGAATATTACCGTGAGTAGTCTGCCACCCAGTAACATGCTGCAAATGCCTTGGCGACAGGGATATTCATGGCAATCCAATGGTGCTCATTCGCATACTGGGTCTGGCTATCCGCTATCATCAATCGATGTATCCTACGATTGGCCACCATGGGGGAGTCCGACTTATTCGGTTGCTTCCGCACATGCTGGGACTGTCAATGTGTTGTCTCGCTGCCAAGTACGGGTGACAAATGCTAACGGTTGGGCGACTAACTATTATCATATGGATCAAATTACAGTGCGTAATGGTCAATATGTAAACCAGAATACCGTGATGGGCATTTATGCAAATAATAAAAATGCAGCCTTGTGTGAAGGTGGGAGTTCAACTGGGCCCCATTTGCATTTTTCTTTATTAAAGGATGGGCGCCATGTGTCGTTGCAAGGTGTGTATTTGGGGCAATATATAATCAACATTGGTAGTTACAACTATGACAATAACTGTAGTCGTTTCAATCTGTTTGATGTAAGTAACAATCGTACAATGTGCGCTTGGGCGCCGCTGTATAATGCTGGAAGTCTCTAATCAATGATAGAAAGCCCCTCAATCGAGGGGCTGATATAATGCGAGGAAAACCGTTGCTCGCTAAGCTAGCTGAATCCTCAAATTGTTTGGATATCCCCCTGTTTAAATTCTTGAATACCGGTGGTTTTTGGCGGGATTGTCAACGTATGGTCGCCGATGGCGTGGAGTTTGCGCGCGAGCCGCAAGAACAAGACTATGGCACAGTCGCTGTGTTTAAAGATCTCTACGGTAACTTATGGGATTTACTGCAATTGAATGATGAACATCCTATGGCTCACAGGTTAGCGTATCGGGAGCCAGGATTAGAAGTTAACCCCTAATCCTAAGGTGTAGCTGGTATCTCTCGTATTGCCTATCACTGTTTTAGTGTCGTTGAAGTCATATTTAAATGACAAATAAATCCGCTGAGTTAGCAGATATTTAAGTCCTACTGTCGAGTTTGAGATGTAATCAATCGAAGGCATATCTGGGAAGGCAATTTGCAGATCGGCATAGGACTCTAAAATGCCACCAAACCAATATTGTTTATAGTTAAGTGAGGCCGCCCAAGCATTTAGTTCTAGTTTAAAGGACTGTTGTTCAAGCCAAAAATGGTTGTAGGTTACGACGAAGTCTAATTTATCGCGCCCAGCACCCCAAAAGCGATAACCAGGACCTAGCCCCGCATAATAACTATGGCTATCGATGCCGAGTTTATCTTCTTCATAAAAATCTTCCTGACGTAACAGCCAATGCTCATTGAGCAGATAGTCTAATGAATAATGTCCTTCGAGGGTGTTGCGCTTAGTCACGTCATCTTCGGTTTCGTAGCGCACTTCGGTCTTGATATTATGTCGCCATTGCAAGGTTTCCGCTGTGATATCGCCTTTGATATGTAGCTTCTGACTATTTTTCTTGTTTTTGGTGACATCGAGTGTGGTTTCTACACTACCGTTAAAATTCCAATCTGAGTTTGCATAGTGCTGCGAGAATCTCAACTCACTCACGGGAGTGAGCTGGTTATTAATTAATACCATGCCATGTTCATTAGAGGCTTGAATTCTTATGTCCTGTATGGAACGACTGACACTCCAAGGTCTAGGAACTGTGACTTCGAGGCTGAGAATGGCACTGCGTTGAATGGTAATTTTAGGGGCATAACTGGTGTTGATGATGAGATTTTGATCGTTAAACTCTTTAATTTCACCGCTAATTTTATCGCCATTGAGCAAAAAAACTGTGTCGGCATAACACAAGGGGCTGACACTGCAGAGCGTAGCAACAAGGTACAATGCTGGATTGGGTATCAGATTATGCATCTTGCTCGTGGGCTCAAAATAAAGGGAGAGTAAGTGTTGTCATTCTACTCGAACACAGGCTCTACAAAGCAATAACATTTGATAAAAGTGTTGATAAGGGATTGAAAACGGGTTTGCAATCCCTTACTTCTTTGCCAGTTAGCGTGAGTTAATTTCGGTTATTTTGAGGTTAATGAGCTGCTTCTGCCATTGGGATTTATCTATGCCTTCGACCCAAATGACGCTGCTTTTACGCTGTTCGCCTTTGCGTAGATAGGTCTCAGGCATGCGGAAAATGGCTTCCCACACTTCGAGTTTTTCGGTTTTGAGCAAAGTACCATTATCGGTGAAGAAGCTAGCTTCAACTTCAACTAAGGTAACGTGTTCATTGCTGGTGCTGGCGAGATCGAAGCTGAGTCCAAGTTTATCGCCTTTCCATTGACCTTCAGCAAAGCTGACTTTGATCCCATCTTTTGCCGTTGAGCCTAATAGCTCAGGTTGGGTAATCGCAGTGGCGGTCAATGTGGTGACTGGCGCAGCAACAGTTTGAGTGGTCACTGCGGCACTTGGGACACTGGCAACATTGCTCGATGCACTTGCTACGGCTGTAGCGGCTAAGGCATTGGGCGCGGCTTTGGTTTCAGTGATCACGTATTCCCAGGTAAAGTCGTCTTTGAGCCTGATTTGGGCGCCATTTTCTAGGGTGATATTGGCTACGTCGGCCGCCATAACCGATGATGTTAGCAATAACAATGAGCTAAGTGCGCTAAGGCGTAATGAAGTGTGCATTAATTTTCTGGCTCCGATATCCGTCTGAGTCAATATTCTGCCCTAACATAAACAATTTGCCGCATGTTAGTCACTGTCTAAGTCGTGTTTTGATGAATAAAGTGGATTAATGGCGAGATTTTAACACTAGTACAGATTGAGCTAGCTGACTGTGGCACTATTAGATAGGTGTACATGAGCGGTATGCTCAATGAATAAAGTAACAGGAGATTAAGATGCAGATGAAACATGGAATTTATGGCTTAGTGATTGGATTGGCATTTAGCACTGTCACTTTGGCTGCTGAAGCACCGAAAGTGGGTTGCGCGGCGAAATTAGATGCTATTAGTGCCGAACTTGCCCAAGCAAAAGCGGCAGGTAATAAGTATAAAGTCGCGGGACTTGAAAAGGCCTATGACGAAGTTTCAACCCATTGCGACGATGATAGCTTATACGCCGAGCGAGTCGCTAAAGTTGAGGCCTTAGAGGAAAAACTCACTGAGCGCCAAAATGAATTGGCCAAAGCCATAGAAGAAGGTCGTTCTATGGATAAAATCAACAAGAAACGCAATAAAGTTGCCGAAGTCGAGGCTGAACTTGCTAAGGCGCGAGCCGAGCTAACGCAATAAATAGCTCAAGCCCAATCGCTAGGAGCTTAGCCCGCGTAACCTATGCTTAAAATAGTGGATTCTGTGCTGGAGTTATAACCGGCACTCAGTATGAAGTGCTCAGTGATTCGATATCTTAGCCCAGCTTCTGCGCCCCAACGGGTTGTTTTATCTTCTTCCCATGTGGGTTTGCCATCGACAATTTTGGGTGAAATGTTATTCGTGTAAGACACTGTGCTGATATAGCCACTGCCGCCGGCATAAAAGCTTAAATCTGCCGTTAAGCTGTAGCTTAAGCCTAAGCGGAAGAGGCTTTCTTGGCGATAGGACTGCGCGGGTTCTGGCACGATAATATCGGTTTCACGACTGCGGGCATAGCCTAGGTAATAACTCCATTGTTGGTAATTATTATCGAAATGATAGGGGGCGATTGTAATGCCATAGAGATTATCTGTGGCGGGAATATAATCGAGCATAAGGGCGATATAAGGTGCATTGGCAGTTTCGTCTGATTTATCTAGCCTAACTAATTGCTTAGAAGTGCTATATTCGGCCGCTTGAAGCGGTTGGCATAGGCTCAGGAGTCCAATGCTCAGACAGGCTAGCGTATATGAATGACGACACATGGGATGGTTTCCTTAGGGATAGGGGAAATATTGTTCATTTTCCTGTGTGCGGGGTCAATTCAAAATGCTAAAATCTCTTTTAAAATAAGTGTTTGTAAATATTTTGTGTTTTGATTTGAGTGTTTTCTAGGGTGGCATTTAACCGAGGTCAACTCGGCAGTTACCTTTGTATGGGTTTGTTGCGCTAGCACCTACGTTGGAGTGAAATTGTGGATCAGGAAATAAGGCTCGAAATTTCGGCATGGTTAGCGGGCTTTGGGATTGATAGCCAACCCTCTGATGGAATATCGACCACAGTTATGGTCATTGCTTGCTTACTGTTAGCGAGCATCGCTTATTTTATTGTCCGACGTGTGGTGATTCGTGCGGTGAATATGGTGATCCTGCGCTCTAAGGCGACGTGGGACGATGTATTCATGCGTTATAAGGTGCTTGAAAAGCTGGCCATGCTTGTGCCCGCTATCGTACTTAATCTATTGGTGCCCATCGCGCTGACTGAGCATCCACTGCTAAGCGGGCTAGTCGACCGATTACTAAGTATTTGGTTAGTGGTGCTGATTATCCGCGCTATGTATGCAGGTATGGATGCGGTTGATGAAATTTCAGATGTGAATCTGGTGAGTCGGCGCTTGCCTGTTAAGAGTTTCGTACAGTTAACTAAGCTATTTTTATTCTTTGTTGGGATTATCGTTTCTATCTCAATCTTGGCCGATCAATCACCTGTGTACTTCCTCAGCGGCTTAGGTGTGGCAACAGGTTTTGTGATGTTAGTGTTCCGCGACACTATCTTAGGTTTTGTGGCGGGCATTCAGTTAGCGGCTAACCGTATGGTGAGTAAAGGCGACTGGATCCAGATGGACAAATACGGCGCCGACGGTGCGGTAGAAGAAGTCTCGCTGACCACAGTGAAAGTGCGTAACTGGGACAAAACCATCACTATGATCCCTGCTTATGCCTTAGTGTCGGATGCGTTTCGCAATTGGCGGGGTATGTCTGAGTCGGGCGGTCGCAGGATCAAACGCGCGATTAATATCGATATCAACAGCATAAAGTTTTTGACCGAGGAAGAGCGCGAACGTCTTAGTAAGATCAATTGCTTAAAAGAATATTTTCCCGCAAAAATAAACGAAATTCGTGAGTCGAATGCCAGAGTGTCGGATCTCGATATGAAAGTGAACGGCCGCCATTTGACTAACGTCGGCACTTTCCGCGCTTATCTGCAGGAATACCTACAGCGTCACGATAAAGTCCACAAGGATATGACCTTAATGGTACGCCAACTAGCGCCGACCACTGAAGGGTTACCGATCGAGATTTATATCTTCACTAACGACACTCGTTGGGCGTTTTATGAGGCGATACAAGCGGATATTTTCGATCATGTGTTTGCTGTATTACCTGAGTTTGGCCTGCAGGCGTTCCAAGCGCCAACGGGTAACGATATTCGCAGTTTAAAATCGGTGAAGGTCGAGGGTTAGTCTCGACTGATCAGAATCGCGGCTAAGGTGATAAATATACCGCCGCTGGTTCTGTCAAACCAATGCAGCTTGTTGCTCGCCTTTAGGCTGGGCGCAAGTACATTGGCCATGCAGGCATAAATCATCACAAAGCTAAAATCCACCACGGCCCAAGTGACTGCAAGAATGGTCAGTTGCGGTAATTGCGGCGCGGCAAGATTGAGAAATTGCGGAAACAAGGCGGCAAAAAACAGTAAATCCTTCGGATTACTGATCCCCACTAGAAACGCCTGCTTATAAAGCTGCGCAGGCGTACCTTTGCCCTCTGACGGGCTAACTTCAAGGGCTTGACCTTGGTTTTTCGTCAATAACAGCTTAATACCTAAAAATACTAAATAGGCCGCGCCGCACCATTTGAGCAGGGTAAAACCGTATTCTGAGGCGCTAATAATCGCCCCCAGTCCTGCCGCTGACGCCATCATTAAGATTAAAGCGGCGCTAACACTGCCAAGGCCTGTGGCTATGCTACGCATCTTGCCGAAGTGGATCCCATGGGACATAGATAACATAGCGATAGGGCCGGGTGAAATCCCAATCAATACAATGGCAAAGAGATAGAGTAACCAAGTTTCGGGTTGCATATTTGCTGCTCTAAATGGAATAAATGTTAATGTTTAGCACTCGCTATAAAATCAGGGATCACCTTAGGATGACGGCCTTTAATGGTGCGATAGAAGCTCAAAATCTCTTGCATGTCGGTCACGATATCGTCACTGGGTTGCAGTGGCGTGCGGATAACGACAGTGCGGCGGCTAAAGTCTAAGCCTACGGGAGTAATGGGTACTTGGGCCTTGCTGGCGATATGATAAAAGCCGCACTTCCAGCGCGTCACTGGGCCGCGGGTGCCTTCTGGCGCTAGCGCTAACTTGTAATCGGATTTTGACTCAAACAGCTGCACGGCGGCATCGACTAAGTTGTTGTTCTTGCGCCGATCCACCGGACTGCCGCCAATGGCGCGGAAAAACCAGCCCCAAGGCGGGATAAAGAGTTGGTGTTTGCCGAGAAAGTGAATGCGGATACCTAGGGCACCACGGGCTAAAATGCCGACAATGAAGTCCCAGTTACTAGTGTGCGGCGCAACTATGATGATGTATTTAGCACAGTCGGGCAGTTGGCCTTCTATCTGCCAGCCTGAAGTTTTAAGTAGCCAACGGCAAAGTGGTGTAAACATAGTTCGGTGCCCAGAGTCGAAAAATTAATAATATCATCAGCTTTTTTAGATTTTAAACTGGCTTAAACAAGATAGTCTGTACTTAATTCGTTATAGTACAGTTTAACCTGATTGATTGTGGGGGAACGATACTATGTTGAAAAATGGACTATTAAACAAGGTTATCTGGCAGCGTGTTTTTGCGGCACTGTTACTCTTGCTGACTTGTCATGTTAATGCTGTGCCGACGGATGAAATTACGCAGATGCTCAAAGGCCAAGAAGACGCCTGGAATCGCGGTGATCTCGATGCTTATATGCAAGGCTATTGGAAGAGTGATCAACTGCGTTTTGTCTCTAATGGTAAGTTTCGTTTTGGCTGGGAAGAAACTCTCGCTGCCTATAAGAAAAATTATCCAAATAAAGAAGCGCTTGGTGAACTGAAGTTCACTATCAAAGAAATCAAAATGCTCAGTAATTACGCCGCTATGGTTGTTGGGCGCTGGGATTTACGGCGGATAAAAGATGCCCCAACGGGTGTGTTTACTCTGTTGATTGAAAAAATCGACGATCGTTGGGTGATCACCATGGACCACAGTTCAGATTAAACCGTGTCCTTTGCACTCAGTGTTGCACTGCAGTTCAAATTAGATTTGCGATAATAAACAGTCTGGTTTGGTGGGCGGCTCGGCAGGCAGAGTTAAATGGAAATCCTGCTGTCCAAGCTGTCTACCTTTGCCATCGTATCTCACTTCGGTGAAATGCATACCGCCCTCAGCATCTTCAAGCAGAATGCTGGTGGATCGGGTGCCATAGTCGGGGTGACGAATATAAATCGCAGCTAAACGCCGTTCCCACTCGATCCCGACTCCCGTATTAGGCAGCTCATTATCTTGCGGCTGGGAATCGTCTTTCATTAGTTGTAACAGTACTTGCACTTCTATACTGCTGGACTGGCTGATTGCCGCTTCTAACGCCTGCTGTCCCTTCGCCATTTTCGGCCAAATATCATCGAGTGCACCATTGCTAATGGCATGAAATCCATCGGCAAGTTTTACTGTGTCTTTATTGATACTGTTAAAACAATATAAGTCAGTACCTTGGCCGAAGATGAGATTGAACGGCTGATAATTGTCGCTATGTTCAACGAGCCAATTAGGGCACACGAGCGACCCTGAGTTGAGCGTCATAGTAATTAGCTCGCCACGACTACGCATGGCTTCAGGGTTCTTTTGCGGAACGCGCAGATTGGTTACGCCAGCGATTTGTCCTTGTTTATTGATACCAAACCAAGTGCCACCGGCCTGCAGATCTTTACCCGCGAGTATGTTTTCTTCCGGCGGCCAAAAATGCGCTGGCGCAGTTGGTCTATGATGAAACTCATCGCGGTTGGCACAGATGATTAAGGGATACTTAGGATGGGCATTAATGGCGACAAAGAGTATGCACATAGCAGGCTAAATTAATCCAAAGGTAGATTAACTTAGCCTGTCTGCTCACAAATGAACAGCGTTAGTGGTGCGAGTGCTTATCCGTTTTTGCGTGTTCATGTGCATGTTTATCGGCACTAGGCGTCACAACAGGTTTCTGCTCGTCAGTGTGCGAAGCGCTAGATTCGTGAGTATGTGTATTCTCGTGGGAATGGCTATGCGCATGAGCTGCCGGTTTGCTAAGCATTAAGCGGCGTAAAAATTTACGTGGACCTAAGCGCAGTAAGCTGGCAGCAAACAACCCTGAGAGGATCAGTAGTGCAATTAAGTTCACGACTTCAGGCAAGGTAAATAAGGAGAACCATAGTGGCAAGCGTAATGCTGCGGCTAAACTCAGCGCAATAATACTCAGTAATATCGCCCTTTGCGTCCATGTCATTAACTTAAGCTGAGCTATGTTGAGCACAGGTGCTGCAATCAGCGGCATCATAATCGCGATAGGACTCCAGCCACTATAGGCCAGTGCAAGAGCGAGGACGGCGGCGCCTAAGTTGCAGAAACGCATTGGTAAAAATACAAGCAATAGCACAACAACCTGTAGCAATGGATTGCTTAAGGGCATTGAAGGGTGGCCAATTAAATTCACTAATACTAGGCTGAGTAAAATCCAAGGTGCGCTGCGATCGACTAAATGAGCAAAGCCGAAACGCAGTGAATTGCTGGGTAATTTAGTGTGTGGATCGGTAATGATGACGTTAGCATGGCTTAAATACGCACTCAGAATAAACACTACAAGCAATTGGAATAACGCTAACCAAGGACCAAGAAGTAGAGCTGTGATCACTAAGGCTTCAGGCCCTGCTAAGCGTTGGAACCAGCGACGGGCTAAACTGCTATCCTGCGGCGTCAAACCTAATTTAAAGCGCAACGCAGCCGCACCATAGCTCAGCAGCAACACGGGTGCGAGCTTTAATAGCCAAGTCATTAATTGCTCTGTGCTGTGATCATGGTGGGCATGTTCGTGGCCGTGGCCGCCTGAATCCATTAATAGCAACATCACGAGTAAGCCGATGCCGAGCAAACTACCTATGCCAGCTTGGTATTCATATTTGCCTTGCGTATCACTTTCATGCTGACCATGGGGTTGATGTAGTACTACATGCAGAATTGTGCCTGTAATAAAGGCTTGTAAGTAGACAGTGTCATCGATATTTAAATAAGGAAGTAGTTGCTCACCGGCGAAATAGCCTATGCCTGTAAATAGCATCTGGGCTGCAAAGATCATGAGTGTCCAACGTGTTCCGAGATGGGGTTTTAGTATCCACCATACTGCAAAACCGACGGGTAATTGGTGGAGTATGACACCAAGAGCTAGCAGAATGGAGTTATCGTCTTGCTGCGCCAAAACCATAGCGGTGCCATCGGTGATGGTATGCAGTAATAAGCCACCAATACCCAAGAAAAGCGTAAAATTATGGGTGACTTCTGAATAACGGTGAAATAGGCGTTCGCTGGCGGTAGGCCCCCAGATGCCGAGGAGTACAAAGACGATCGCAAGCATGCCACCATGCTCGAGTAATTCTGGCAAGATGTGGATCAGCACTAATCCGCCTAATGAGACGAATATAAAACCATCGAGCCCCTTTTGTAAGCCACTACTCGATGAGAAGTAGCGATAAAACAGAGGGCCAATTAAGAGTGCGATACAGCTAGCAAGAAGATAGAGCATGGATTCCACGGAAAATTTGCTGAAAAAACGCCATAGTATACCAGCTGTAAAGCAAAGTGAGCAGTGACTTGCAGGCAATTTACTCAACTGACATTTTATACTGTGTTTTGAAGGGGAGAATTTTATTCACTTTGGCCATTCTGCGGAGAAATTTTCAGATCTAACTCGAGAAAAGGTACTATACCCAAGCTACCTGAAGATACGAGTTTCAGAGCGCCTAGGGTGCTTCAATTCAAGGCGCATCAATGACAGAATGTCGGCCACCTTTTGAATTGTTGCAACACGGAAGTGGAGCTCCCTAGGCGCTCCGTTCCGGCGGGTTGTAACGTACTTTATGCCGTGTTGGTTATTTTTAACTTAGCCCACTAGGTCCGCAAATAACCGCAATCGCCATGGATGGCGTGAATGCCATTTATGCAGGAGCAATTAAGGGCCTTGCCTAAAGTGCGTTACATTCCCGCTGAATCCTGCATCTTCAGGTTGTTTGGGTATATAATATCGGCTTATGTTGGCTTGGGTGTTGATACGTTAAATGGATATATTTTCTGCTGCGGTAATGTTGTTTCTGATCATGGACCCTTTGGGTAATTTGCCGATTTTCGCGTCGATTCTGCGGCATATCGATCCCAAGAAACGTCGTAAGGTACTGATCCGCGAGTTACTCTTCGCCTTAGTGATCATGCTGTCTTTCCTTTATGCGGGTGAGGCTATTTTAAGTTTCTTAAATCTTCGTTCTGAATCTGTGAGTATTGCAGGCGGTATTATTCTGTTTTTGATCGCGATTAAGATGATTTTCCCCCAACCCGGTGGTGTCGTTGGATTAGCCGCGGGAGAAGAGCCTTTTATCGTGCCTATGGCTATTCCCTTGATGGCTGGCCCATCGATTCTTGCAGCCTTGATTTTACTGGCGCATACCGATAGCTCACGTATGGGCGATTGGACCATAGCGTTAGTGTCAGCTTGGGGGGCGAGTGCGGTGATCTTAATGTTTTATAAACTTTTCACCCGTGTGCTGGGGGAAAAGGGGCTCACAGCGGTCGAGCGTTTGATGGGTATGGTGCTGGTCATGATCTCAGTGCAAATGTTCCTCGACGGTATTTCAAACTATCTGAAAACCGCTGGCTAACTTTATCTAGTTTGATCAAAACGAAACCGTATTAACGTTGTTAATGCGGTTTTTTTATGGCTGAGATTTAGCTTGGAATTGAGTCAGCACAGAGGTTTGCTGAATATTTGCTGACAAAAGTGCAAATCTTACCTGCGAACAGGTGTATCAAGTTGTTACTGAGGTGCAGTACTGCTAATGTCGAAAACTCTGTCTCTATCACTTGAAGACGGATAAACCCTGAGTAGGTTACTAATTAAAGGTAATTTGTCTTAATGCAAAGAGACACTAGTCTCAATAAATTGAATAGCGTAAACGGCGTTGGCTGTTATAGAAGGATGTTAAAAATGCGAAGTACAAAAGGCGTAACAGCGTTTGGACTGATGTTGGCATTGATTAGCGGCGCGAGTATTGCGGCTCCGAATCATACGCCTGCAGATGCGGGTGTGATTAATAAAGATCGAATTTTATATTGGTTGATTAAGCGTGGCGAAGTGGCCGCCGATGCCAGTGATAGCGTAAAGCAGGAGGCGATAGAAGCTTATATTCATCGCGCCACTTTGGCACAACCTAAAGCGCCGCGCATCGAAGTTGAAGCTGAACATGCGCGTCTACAAAGAGCTAAGTCATCGCAAATGATGCGCTCATCCGCACAGCGTTTACAGGCCGATGCGGATGTAAAGAAAACCGTAAAAGTGCTCACGGTATTAGTGGATTTTGCTGATCTAAAACATGATAACAATGGCTTAAAAGCGGGGGATACAGACATGTATTACCCGAGTTATCCTGCGTCCCACTACAAGGAATTACTCTTTTCGCCTACGGGCTTCAAAGGTCCACAGGGGCAGACGTTAGATTCGGGGTATCAATATTATCAAGCGGTTTCTGGGCAAACCTTCTCCTTTACTGGGGATGTGAAGGGCTGGTATACCGCCTCGCAAAATGCCGAATACTATGGTGTTAATGATCCAGATACCCGTAGTGATTCACAGGTCGCTGAATTGGTAAAAGAAGCCGTATCTCAAGCTGTTGCAAATATGTCTGCAGCTGAGTTGGCGAGTTATGATGTTGAAGACCAAAATGATTTGAACAATAACGGTAATTACGATGAGCCCGATGGCATTATCGACCATGTGATGATTTTCCACTCTAGCGTAGGCGAAGAGGTCGGCGGCGGAAAACTAGGATCGAGTGCGATATGGTCGCATCGATATTATGTCGACCAAGCAACCAATGGTTATGCGCTTCCTGGTACGAACAAAAAAGTATTCGGTTATACAATCCAGCCTATCGATGCGGCAACGGGCGTGTGTACCCACGAGTTTGGCCATGATTTAGGTCTGCCTGATGAGTACGATACCTCTGAAAATGATAAGAAAGACGGCTCGCCTGTGGGGCTATGGTCTTTAATGTCTGGTGGTAGTTGGGCTGGTGCTATTCCTGGCGCTCAGCCGAGTGGTTTTAGTCCTTATGCTCGATCTTATCTACAGAAAAGATACAAAGGTAAGTGGTTGAATGAACGTGAAATCACCTTAGATAGCATTCCCAAATCAGGCATGGAAGTGACGTTGAATGAGGCGGTTAATCATCAGGCGGTTAATCAGATCTCTATTCCGCTCCCTCTTGTGTTAATTCCTTTTAAAACACCTTATCAGGGCAGTTATCAGTACTATTCTGGCCAAGGAAATATGCTGAATAACAGCATGAATTTTAATGTTAATTTACCTGCCGTAACAACAGATAAACTGATTCTGAGTATGAAGGCTAGTTGGAGTATTGAGCCTAACTATGACTACATGCAGGTGAAAGTGGATGGTGTGGCCATTGCGGGTAATTACACTAAGTCGAACAATGCAATGAATAGTGCTCGTCATATCATCACTGGTGAATCGTCTGCGCTTGCTCTGGCGGAAGGTCGTGATGCTTGGGTAACATTAGAATATGATTTATCAGCATATTCTGGAAAATCTGTTGCTGTCGAAATCAACTATGTCACCGATGATTATACCTCTGAGTCAGGGATCGCTATTGATAACATCAGCGTTAAACAAAATACCACTGAGTTATATAGTGATAACGCTGAAGTTGCGGATAAAATGACGTTTTACGGCTATAGCCGGATTAAGGATTTTCGTCCGGATCCCAAATCTCAGTCTCGTTATATTATCCAGCTGCGTAGCCATAATGGTGTCGATGCGGGTTTGAAAGCAAAAAGCTTTGATCCCGGAGTTTTACTCTGGTTAGAAAATTTTAGCTACAGTGACAATAACGTTTCAGACCACGCTGGCCATGGCTTGATTGGCGTGATTGATGCTGACCAGAATATGATTGGCACTCGCTCTACCGACGTACAAATTCGTGATGCGGCCTTTAGTACAGTAAATCAAACCTTCTATTTGGAGGACAATCATCGCGATGCTGTCAGCCTGTTCGATGACAGCTTAGATTACAGCGCGCCACTACAGCCACAGTCAGGTATGGTGTTGCAGCAGCTAGGGTTGACAATGCAGGTACTATCTCAAGCCAGCAATAATGGTACTGCGGTTATTCGTCTTGCGAATGCGAACTCTGATGCTATAGCGCCGTTAACTGTCAGTTTTACTAATACTGTCAACCAATTAGCAGTAAGCTTCACCAGTAATATTGATGGCGGTATGGGAGTATTAACCTACGCTTGGGATTTTGGTGATGGCACGACAAGCACTGTCACGGCGCCAACCCATACCTATGCGAAGGCGGGCACTTATACTGTGAAGCTTACAGTGACAGATGCGCAAAATACTAAGGCGATTAGCAGTTCGACGGTAACGGTTGTTGCACCTGTTACGCCTCCAGTAACTCCGCCGGCCAGTGAGAGTTCAGGTGGCGGCAGCTTAGGTTGGTTAAGCCTTGCTTTCCTTGGCTTATTGACTTGGCGCCGCCAGTTAAATGTGCACTAAGTTAAATGTCCACTAAGTTGATTGTTTGAAACCCGAACAAAAATGCCTCTGATCTAGAGGCATTTTTTATCTGTCTTGAGGCTAAATTCTGACTAAGCTTTGGATGAAGTCTAAAGTTTACAACTGACGGATAGCTTGCTCGGCCGCTGGAAGAAAGATTTCGCTGACGATCATTTCATGCTCACCGTGATGGAAATAGCGGCGGCGTCCCCAGAGTGCATGTTCGACACTTTGATCTAAACTTTCAGCTAAGTGGGCAAGACGACTACAGGTTTCGAAACTGGCAACTTCGATTCTACCGGGGATGAAGTTATCTTGGCTAAACAGTAATTCACCTAAGGGGCGAGTACCCAAACTAAGGAAATCCATTTTGCGCTCGGCCATTAATTTTTCAGGGATCAAGGTTCTGGCAAATACCCAAGGTATCGAGTCGAGGCAAAGCAAGACTTCACGGATCCATACAGCACCTTGCTGGGGATATTCGCCCTCTAATGGAGCATGCAGTCCTTCGCCTAGTATCTTTACTTCAAATTGAGCGCAGCAAGTTTTGAGTTTTTGCGTTAGGCTGCCAGTGGCAAGCAACCATTCTTTCAAGGGCGATTTGGGGAGTTTGTCGGCTAGATCGGCTGAAAACCACTGAATAGATTCACCATAGGGAAAGCTTAAGCTAGTCACATTCATTAAATACTCGTTACAATATAAACAAACGTCGGCAGTCTAGCATGTCGCGACGCGAGCATATATACCCAAGCTACTTCCAGATACGGACACTGCATCTTCAGGTTGTTTGGGTATATACCCAAGCTACTTCCAGATACGGATACTGCATCTTCAGGTTGTTTGGCTATATAGATTGGGAAGTTTCTTCCATTACCATTATTGTTTTAGGGAGCCGTAAGTCGCTATGAAAAAATTACTCTCAGTCTGTCTTATCCTGTTTACAAGTGTTTTCAGTGTTTATGCGGCCGATGAAAAAGAAGCAGCACCTGCTGCAGCAACCCCACCTACGGGTGAGTATGCCTACTATGGTTTCGAACCCGAAATTGTCACTAACTACATTTCGAATCGCAAGAAATTGGGTTTTGTGAAGATTAGCGTTGAGTTAATGGTAAAGAGTCCGGATGATCTAGTGACAATTGAGCTCCATAATCCATTATTGCGAGCCGCAATTGTTGAAGTGTTAGGCAATCAATCGGAAGAGAAGATTAAGTCACTCACGGGTCGTGAAGAGATTCGTCGAGAGTGCTTTGAAATGGTCAACAACTTGATCACCAAAGAAGCTGGCAAACCCTTGATCGTAAACTTATTGTTTACCTCTTATCTGTACGATTAATTTACTGCCCCATTCCATGGGCTGACTCAGGTCGGCCCATTGCGTTACAAGAGCTATTATGTCAAAACCTGCCGTGAAACCCGTCCAATTAGTAACTGCGAAACGCCTAACGAGTACAGCCAACATTGGTCATGCAAAAACTAAAGCACCAAAGCAGGCTAGAACTGAGGTGAAAGGCAAAGCCAAGTCGGTCAAAAACAGGCCTAGTGCTGAGATTAAAAAAGCTTTGCATCCTCGAAATGTACACTTGAACGGCTATGATTTTCCGGCGCTGATGAGTTCATTCCCTAAGCTAAAAGCCTTTGTTCGACCCACGCCTTATGGGGCTTTATCGGTCGATTTTGCCGATCCGTTAGCAGTTAAAATCCTTAATGCGGCGCTATTGAAACATCATTATGGGATTGAATCTTGGGATATTCCTGATGGAGCGTTATGTCCTCCTATTCCCGGTCGAGTCGATTATTTACATTATTTAGCAGACCTTCTAGCCGAAGGCGATGATGTATTTGCTTTGGATAAAACTAGGGTATTAGATATCGGCACTGGCGCGAACGGTATTTATCCCATATTGGGTTGCCAAGTATACGGTTGGCAATTTGTCGCCTCGGATATTAATGCCCATTCACTCAGTAATGTGCAGAGTATTATTGAGCAAAACCCAGTGCTGCAAGGGCAGATAAGTTTACGATTACAGCCAAATGACAAGGCGGTCTTCAAGGGAATCATTCAAGCCGGAGAATGTTTTGCGTTAACCCTGTGCAATCCGCCATTTCATGCCTCTATGGCTGAGGCGAGCGAAGGTACAAAGCGTAAGGTGAATAATCTGCAGCTCAATCGGGGTGGCTTGGTAAAGGCTTCCCCTAAGCTGAATTTCGGCGGTCAAGCGGCTGAGCTTTGGTGCCAAGGCGGTGAACGACAGTTTCTAGTGACTATGATCCGTGAGAGCCAAATGTTTGCAGATCAATGCTTATGGTTTACCAGTCTAGTGTCGAAGAAGGAAAACCTGAAACCTTGTTATCAAGCCTTAGCGCAGTTGAAAGTCGATACTGTGAAAACGATTGAGATGCAGCAGGGCAATAAAATTACGCGGGTTTTAGCGTGGAGTTTCCAGTCAGCAGTTAAGCGCAAAATCTGGCACGGTGAACACTTAGCCCGTTAAGACTTTTGAGTATGACCCAATTAAGTACTGCTAACAAAACAGGCGCTAATGGCGCCTGTTTTTATTAAAGGTAAAAATAGCCACTGTTACTGCGGCTTTTCTTCCTTATGATCGCGACGGAATAACGCCCACTCTTCAATGGCTTCACCGCTGGGTAAGGTGCAGATCCCATGTTCACCTTCGGCGGTTTTCTCAATTGTTAATTTGCCACCAATGGAGACACAATACTCAGAGGCGGGATTGGCTATTTTTACTTGTTCAGTATCACTGCATCCGACTAATACCACACTCGCCAGAAGTGGAGCAGTAACAAGCAGGAATTTGATTTTCATAGACACTCCTTGGTGAGTTATTTTCGCCCTAAAATCCGCAGGATCCGTAGGAACAAGTTGATGATATCCATATACAAAGCGGCGGCGCTATCGATAGCATTATCTATGGTTTTAGGAATTTGATTCGCTCGTCCCCAGTCATAACCAATATAACCGCAGAAAATCAGCACGACTATCCAATCTAAAATGCCGTGGTGAGTATTAAAGATAAACACTTCAATCAGTTCTACGACGATAACGAGCAATAAAGCAATCGTGAGTGCGCCGGAAATTTTTTGGAAAAAGGCGGGGAAGAGTGTGCCTAAACACATCATGGCTATGGTCACTAGCCCTGTGATACGAATGGCTTCGGTCACCAATTCGGGATCGTATTGACTAACCACCATATTGATAATTAAGCCGAAAGGTACGACTACAAAGTTGTAGCCAATAAAACTGACAACGGGATTAGTCGATTTTTGGAATAGATAAATCCCAAAGAAACAGGAGGCGAAATAGCCGATAAAGAAAATCCAAGGATTAACATTGGCAATCGCCTCTGGGTCGATATTGGTGACCATCCAATAGTTAACGGCAAAACCCCAAATCAGCGTGAGGCCGATAACGAGGTTGTAAATACCTGCGCCAACTATGGGGTCGTCTGTGGTCATGCGGTCAAATACACTGTTTTCCGAATCCATATGTTTTCCTTGTGATTTCCTTATTTTAACGGGCCATTAAGCGGTGGCAATTAAGCTAGTGTAAATAAAGCCGTTTTTCAAGTGAGAACAACCTAAGCCTCTTCAGTGCCACAAACACTGCAGCGGGCTTGTTTCGGTAACTTCATCTCGCGAAACTCCATCGTCATCGCATCGATCATCAAAATGCGTCCCGCTAAGGTTTTACCCATGCCAGTGATCACTTTGATGGCTTCAACCGCCTGCAAACAACCTATCATGCCGACGACAGGGGCTAGGATACCCGATTCAACGCAGCTCAGTTGTTGCTCGCCAAATAGGGCGCTAAAGCAATGATAACAAGGCGTTTCGCTGTGATAATCGAACACAGTGACCATGCCTTCCATCCGAATTGCCGCGGCAGACACTAAGGGCACTTTATGCTTAAAACAGCTGAGATTAAGTTGCTCGCGCACACTGACATTATCGGTGCAGTCGAGCACTAGGCCGTGATCGGCGACTAGGGCGTCAATCTCATGATCATCTAATACTGCATTGATAATGTTGATCTTAATAAAGGAATTGAGCTGCATGAGGCTCTGTTTAGCCGATTCGACTTTAGGCTGGCCGACATTGGCATCTTGATGCAGCACTTGGCGCTGCAAGTTGGATAATTCAACTGTATCAAAATCGACCAGTGTCAGCTCACCAATACCCGCAACCGTGAGGTACTGGCTGGCGGCACAGCCCAAACCGCCAGCGCCTATCATCAGCACTTTGGCTTGTTTTAAGCGTTCTTGACCGTCGATATCCATAGCCTTGATGGATATTTGGCGGCTGTATCTTAAGAGTTCGCTGTCGCTGAGAATATCTTTTTGCACATTCATTGATATTTTCCTAGCAAAGCACGCTGTTAAATGGCTCGACAGTCACTTGGGTACCAGCGGGAGTATCACCTTGGAATTGCTCCAATAAAACGAAACAGTTTGCTAAGCTCATCGAAGTCAACATGCCAGAACCTTGGCTACCAGTAATGGCAACTTCAAGTTTACCTTGTGCATTACGGCTTAAAACGCCCCGTTGATATTCGACGCGGCCCGGTTGTTTACGCACAGGCGTGGTGAGCGTAGCGTCTAACATCAAAGGTGCAACTGGGGTTAACCCCTGCATCTTGTTCAGTATTGGCCAAACGAGTTTGTAAAACGTCACCATAGAAGACACGGGATTCCCCGGTAAACCACAGAATATCGCTTTGCCTATTCGGCCCATGGCAAAGGGCTTGCCTGGTTTGATGGCGAGTTTCCAGAAGGTAATTTTACCTTCCTCATCAAGAATTTGTTTAGTGAAATCCGCTTCACCGACCGACACGCCACCCGAGGTTAATACCATGTCGGCTTGGCTGGCGGCATGGCGAAATGCCTGACGTATGGCTTCAGGATCATCGGCAATCACGCCTAAATCGAGCCATTCCACGTTAGCGCGGCTGAGTAAACCTTGGATCGAGTAACGGTTTGAATCGTAAATTTGTCCTAGGGCTAATTCGCTGCCAACGGGACGCAGTTCATCGCCAGTGGAGAAAAAGGCCACTTTAAGCTGACGATAAACTCGCACTTGGCTAACACCAATAGTGGCCAACACCCCGAGTTCGGCAGCACCAATTTGAATGCCAGCACTGAGCACTTTAGTGCCTTGGGTGAGTTCTTCACCGCGGCAACGCACATTGGCGCCTTGCGCCCTAGGATGGCGGATATGAATAATCTCACCTTCAACCTCGGCTTCTTCCTGCATTTGCACTGTGTCATAACCTGTAGGCACAGGCGCGCCCGTCATGATCCGCACGCAGGTATTAGGTTTGGCTTCACCTTTAAAACCATGGCCAGCGAAGGAACTGCCGATAAGGCGCAATGCGGTCTGATTGGTTTGCGTATTTAAGTCGACAAAACGGAAGGCGTAGCCGTCCATAGAGGAGTTGTTAAAGGGCGGCAGGTCGATGCAGGAAGCTAAATCTTCTGCTAGGACGCGGCCAAGGGCATGGGGAAGCAATACGACTTCGGTGTCTGACACTGGGCTAACTTGCTCGAGCAAAAGGGGAATAGCTTGATCTGGATGCATTAAGCTAGGTTGCGAACAAGGATCGGCTGTTACGGACATTAGGGTCTGCCTTATATGCAATGGGTCGTAATGACGCTGAATGAATTTCCACCTGATTATGACTGGCTATTATGCCACGCTGATCTGGGATGGCTATGATTTGCATGTGAGTTTCTGTGATAGGTCAGTCAGTTTTTTCTGCCACTTTGGGCGATAACCTCGCTAGAAGTTACACAATTTACTGCACTAATTCGAGGGTTGAACGCGAGTCGATGAACAAATGAAAATCATTTTTATCAATGAATCATTAACTTAGCAAGAAATCCAAAGGTAAATTTTGTTGCTTTTGTCGACCCCCTTGATGACAATGTCCCCCATGATTCAGTTCGAATGCAAAAGAGGATTTACTATGCTGTCTGCAACTATGATCGAAAAGTTGAATGAACAAATTAATATGGAGTTCTTCTCCTCAAATTTATACCTGCAAATGAGTGCGTGGTGTGAAGATCAGGGATTTGAAGGCGCAGCTAAGTTTATGCGTGAGCACGCGGATGAAGAAATGGGCCATATGCGTCGTCTTTTCACGTATGTGAGTGAAACTGGTGGCTTACCTTTGTTAGGTGCGATTGCGGCGCCACAGTCACAGTTTGATTCTTTACTGGCGTTGTTTGAATTAACCTATGAGCATGAGCAGCTGATTACCCGTCAGATCAATGCCTTGGCCCATGCCGCATTTTCGAATCAAGATTACTCAACCTTTAACTTCTTACAATGGTATGTCGCTGAGCAGCACGAAGAAGAAAAGCTGTTTAAGTCGATTGTCGATAAGATACGTTTAGTGGGCGAAGATGGTAAGGCACTGTTCTTTATAGATAAAGATTTAGCTAAGCTAGCCTCTAAGGGGGGCGAAAGCATAATGAACGGTCAAGGCCAACCACAGGCTTAACCCGTTTTATTTGCCACAAAAAAGCAGCCTAGGCTGCTTTTTTGCTCTTTATCGTTTTATTTTTTATAAGCTTAGATATTCACGCATTTATTTTGATAGCCATCATTCAACAGTGCTGTGTGCTTGATGCGTAGCAAGGGAGTGATCTCGTTAAAGGGGAGCGGTTTGGAGATCAAATACCCTTGAGCGAAGTGACAACCTAAATCTCGTAGGAAGTGCCACTGTGCTTCGGTTTCTATGCCTTCAGCAACTAACTCCATTTCTAGGCTTTGCCCCATCATGACAATCGCTTTGACTAAGTTGGCGTTCGAGTTATTTTCGAGGGCATTTTCCACAAAGCTGCGGTCGATTTTAATCACTGAAATCGGGAATTTTTTCAGATAACTCAGGGAAGAATAACCCGTACCAAAGTCATCGATATAGATTTGCGAGCCTAAATGACGAATAGACTCGAGCGTGCTCAAGCAATGGCTGGCATCGCCCATCAGCATGCTTTCAGTGATCTCAATATGCACATTTCGTGGGTTAACGTGGTGGCGGTTGAAGCACTCTTGCAACACTTGGTCGAACCCCATACCGCGTGTATTGATACATTGGCGGCTGGAAACATTAATCGCGACATTGATATTTAAGCCACTTTTCTGCCATTGCCTCAGGTCATGCATGGCTTGGTTGAGCACCCATTCGCCCATAGGCTCTATCAATCCGGTTTCTTCGGCTAACGGGATAAATTGATCCGGCGGGATCAACCCAAGCTCGGGATCTTGCCAGCGGATAAGGGCTTCGACGCTGCAGACACTTCCGGTTTGCATATCCACGATAGGTTGATAATGCAGGGCAAATTCATTTTGTGCCACGGCACGGCGTAGACGTTGTTCTAACTCCATCCGGGCGAACATGGCTTGATTCATACCCGCGGTGAAGTATTTAAAATTGTTCCGTCCCGCATCTTTGGCTTGATACATGGCGGTTTCGGTATTGCGGGTGAGTGAGCCGGTATCTAACCCATCTTCGGGATAGACGCCAATACCAAAGCTGGCCGAAATCTGGATCTCGCGGTCATTTAAGTTAAATGGCATACCTAAGGTTTCAATGATTCGGGTTGCCATGTGTTCGATGGCGAGTTCGTTGGTCAGCCGTGGCAAGATAAGCACAAACTCGTCGCCACCGATACGTGCGATAAAATCGGTTTTCCCCGCAATGCCTTCTAAGCGCTTTGCGACATCTTTAAGTAATAAGTCGCCAGTGGCATGACCTTGTACATCATTGATATATTTGAATTGATCCAAATCAATCAGCAAGATAGCCAGCTTGCGAGAGTCATGCTGCGCCACATGGATTTCGTGCTGTAGTCGTTCATTGAACAGCTTACGATTAGGCAGCCCAGTTAACCCATCGAAGTTGGCCTGATACCAAAGATCCTGCTCATATTGCTTACGCTTACTGATATCCATAAATAAACCAATATGTTGGATTATTTTACCTTGCTCATTTCGCACCACAGTGATCGCTAGATACTCGGGATACACTTGGCCATCTTTGCGTTTATTCCAAACTTCACCCTCCCATTTCCCTTCTTTTTGTAGTGACTCCCACATGGCGGTATAAAAGTGCTTAGGATGACGGCTAGAGCTGAGTAGGGAGGGGCTGCGGCCTTTCACTTCTTCCAATGAATAGCCCGTAATGTGGCAAAAAGCGGGGTTGACCAGTTCAATATGGTTGTCGGCATCTGTCACCACTATGCCTTCGGCTGAATAGTCAAACACTGCTGCTGCGCGGCTTAGGGCATGGTTCGCTTTTTGCCGTTCGCTAATCATACGGTTCATGGCACGGGCCATGCGGGCGAGTTCATCTGTGCCTGAGACTTGGATATTAATATTGAGCTGTGGATCTGCTGCCATTTGCTGCATGTCATTGGCAATCTTAGTGATCTTATCCATAAAATTGCGGATGATCTTTTGTCCAAGCCAAAGTGTGATGCTCGCGGTGAACAAAGCCGAGAACAAGTATAAGCCGAGTAAGATTAAGGTGTGGTTTTGTTGATATTCGCTCTGCTGCGCCATGTTCTTGGTGATATTTTGCGCCAGCAAATGTAGTTGATTGATACGCTGAGTGGTGAGACCCCACCACTCCTGGCTATCAATAGGATGTGGCGGCATTAATAGTTGGCTCATCGCTTGGCTTAATTTGTCCTCGCTGGCAGGGACTTGCGCGATGGCTTTGATCTCCGTCATCGGCAAACCTTGCTGCTGCAGTTGCTGCAACTTGACCATGCTGAATTGGTATTGATTTATGCTGTCCTCAATGGTTTTCAGCGCTGCCTTAAATTCGGGTAGAGAACGAGTCTCGTGACTGAGTTCATCCAAATTAAGCTGAATCGTCGCAAGTGCTGCATTAAATTTTTGCAGTGAAATCTCATCGCCCTTAAGCAAATAGTCCTGAAAACTGCCCATTAAGCCACCGTAACCTAAGTAGGCATTAATATTTTGTGCCAGAGCGCTAATGCGAGTTTGTTGTTCAATTTGCTTGCTGATTTGCAGAATGCGTTGATTTTCTGGCGAATCTTGTAGGTTTTGTAGTAAGGACCTTCTATCGGAAATTGATGCATTACTTGCGTGCATCACGGCTCGCTCATATTCATACATGAAGGAGATTATGGTGCGGTAATCATTAATATTGAGTGATTTGCTGAGCAGTAATTGATTGATGGCACTTCGTTCTTTTACGGCCAACTCCTGCACCATTAGTAGGTTCAATAGATCGGTATAGGCACGGGACTGGCTGATTTCGTTGGTTTGTAACTGTAATAACTGAATGAGCTGCAAAAGCTGAGTGTGGAATTGATTATAGAGTTCCGTAAACTGACTCAGTGTTTCGTCTGTGTGGTTTTGGTGAACGTTAGCGAGTTTGTTGCCTGTGAGTTTGAGCGCATCCAACAATGCGTTCATTTTGTTTGCTTCAATACTTTTAGGGTCGAGCGCCTCCAGAAGATGTTCTAAAGGCTCACTGTTCAGTAATGCATCGAGTGCTTTTGATCTAGTCGCTTGTTGCTGTAATAGCACTTCATCGGTTGGTCGCTGATTTGTACTTAGACCATATTCGTTTTGCAACTGATAGAGTAGCTCAGTGATTTGTACCGTCGTTTGTACCGCAAGATGATTGTGCTTGGCCGAGTGTGATTCCTTTATTAAGTCATGCATGCGCGTCAGAATGAAAAAGCTCATCATTAATAATGGGACTAACGAAAACAGAATGAGCTTTTGCTTCAAACTGAGATGGTGTAGCGCTGACGGCATTAAAGATCACTCCACTCGTTCGCCTAGGCAGAAAAAGAAAATTCAACGTAATAACGTTGAATCCGAGTTACAACAAATAGGACTAGGCACAGGGTGAGGATATTTAACATAGGCGGCCAGCCACCGCGACCTTTAGTTTATGGATATCTAATCTAGGTCACGAAATTAAGCAAATTGTTATATATCATGCTAAGAGACTATTTTTATTAACCTATTTTGCACCTATCAAACAAGCATTTGCTTTGTCTGTGATGTGAAGCAGTATTTCATCATTCGAAAGAATGACTTGTTTAACTTTACCTTTTATCGGTTTTTTAGTGCATTAGGTGGAACGCGATTGTTAACGGTAAATCTACTTAAATAAAAAGGACGTTTGCCGCAGCTAAACGTCCTTCTATTTAAATCAATGCCCTAGATTCAGGCGATTGGCATGTTATCTAGCCGACATTGGCCAGCAATGATTTGCGATAAACGACAATATCTTCAATCGTTAACACGGGTATATTGTGCTGAGCACCGAAGGCAATAATTTCGGGCAAACGCGCCATAGTGCCATCGGTGTTAGTGACTTCACACAATACGCCAGCGGCTTTTAAACCCGCGAGTTGCATTAAATCAATCGTGCCTTCAGTGTGACCACGGCGGGTCAATACCCCACCCGGTTGAGCGCGAAGTGGATACACATGGCCAGGACGAGCGAGATCACTTGGCTTAGCGCCATCGGCAATCGCCGCTTTAATGGTGGTCACGCGATCGGCGGCAGAAACCCCTGTAGTCACACCGACTTTAGCTTCAATACTCACAGTAAACGCAGTGCCGTATTGGCTCGAGTTGTTTTCCACCATAGGGGGCAACTCGAGGGCTTTGACTTTTGCATCGGGTAAACACAGGCAAACAATACCGCTACATTCACGGATGAGCATGGCCATTTGAGCGTTAGTCAGCGTCTCGGCAGCGAAAATTAAATCGCCTTCGTTTTCTCTATCTTCGTCATCGACAACTAACACACCTTGGCCTTGACGCAGGGCATTAAGACCCGCTTCAACGCGTTCGATAGCAGTACCAAAAGGAGCAAGTAAAGACTGATTCATGGTTAATATCCTTAAATAAACGACATTGGAATATCCAGAATCAGGGCGTGTAGAAATACAACGTAATCAAACCCAATGGCTCGATTTTGCTGTAGCAATATCACTTCACTTGGGGTGAAGTTATTGCAAAACATGAGGCTAACACTGAGATACATCAGCGCGTTGCTCTGAGATACCACAATGTTGTCTTACATTCTCTTCCATCCGGACTCAGCACTGTCGCCATTAAAGCAAACAGTCCATTACCGTCGGCTCTGGAATAGTCAGTTTTGCACTAGGCAAAATCTAAGGCACCAGATCTGCTGACCCCGAAAGTGATTTCGGGCGCTCGCGGGCTTTGGGTGTCGCTCAGCAAAATAATCACTTAGTCGTTACCCATTTACCGCCGGTGGGGAGTTTCACCCCGCCCTGAGAATTTGCTTTTGAGCCATTTGCGCTCAAAAACGCGGTTATGTTGCTCTTATTTACCGCGAATGGCAACTTCTCGCGTTCAATGTTTGCGCTAGTGCACACCTGACCACTATCATACTGAACACATAAGCTAATTGACTTGCCGTCGCATTCTTCGACGGTCGTTATGGACGTCACAAGGACGTATAAATGCGCTCTCTGCTACTCACTTTAGGTATTGTTATGCTGTTATCCGCTTGTTCGACCTCCAAAGGGCAAGTACCTGCCCCAGTTGCTGAAAAAATTCCCCATGTGATGACTTTACATGGCGTAACGCGTACCGATGATTACTATTGGCTGCGTGATGATGAGCGCAAAGATCCTAAAGTGTTGGCCTATCTCAACGCTGAGAATCGCTATACCGCGGCTTATTTCAAACCATTAAAGCCGTTGCAAGATGGTCTTTATAAAGAGTTAACCGAGCGTTTAGTCGCCGATGAGTCGAGCGTGCCGTACCAATGGCATCTGCACAGCTACTATCACAGATACCAAGAGGGTAGCGAATATCCGCTGATCAGCCGTAAGGGCGCCGATGGTGTTGAGCAAGTGATGCTCAATGTTAACGAGCGAGCTAAGGGCCATGAGTTTTATGGTTTAGGCGGCGCCAGTGTCAGCCCAGATGAAACCATGTTGGCCTTTGGCGAAGATGTCCTAAGCCGCCGTGTATATCACATCTATTTTAAAGACTTGGCTTCGGGCGACATGATCACCGACGTGCTTGAAAATACCGAAGGTCGCGTAGTGTGGGCGAACGACAACAAGCATGTGTTCTATATCGCCAAAGATCTAAAAACCTTGCTGGGCTATCAAGTGTATCGCCACGAGCTGGGCACTAAGCAATCGAGCGATGTCTTAGTGTATGAAGAACAAGACGATTCATTTTATATCTCACTTGGCAAAACCTTAGATGAGTCGCAAATTGTGTTGTTCCAAGAAAGCACCACGACGAGTGAAGTGTCTATTCTCGATGCCAGCGAGCCTTTAGGTTTATTCAAGCCAGTATTAGCGCGGGAAGAAGGCCACGAATACAGTGTGTCTAAGCTGGGTGATACTTATTACATTCTCACCAACTGGCAGGCGACTAACTTCCGTTTGATGAAAGTCGCCATTAAAGATGCAGCGGATAAATCTAAGTGGCAAGAAGTGGTTGCGCATAATCCCAATGCCCGTATCGAAGACGAGTTAGTGCTCAAGGATTATCTGATTATTCAGACCCGTGAAAATGGCCTAACGCGGATTAAAGTGATGCCGCTCAATGGTCAAAAGCCCTTCGAGTTGAGCTTTGATGAGCCTGCTTATGTGATGGGTTTAGAGATTAATTCCCAGCAAGACAGCAATAAGTTACGCATTTTCTACTCCAGCCTAACGACGCCAGAAGCCGTATACGAATATTCGCTGGTGAATCCCGATAGACGTGATTTATTAAAACAAGATCAAGTCTTAGGCGGCTTCGATGCCAGCCAGTATCGTGCCGAACGGATATTTGTGACGGCCCGCGACGGTGCAAAAGTGCCCGTCTCTTTGGTATATCGCAAAGATAAATTCAAGAAAGATGGCACTAACCCTCTGTATCAATACGGTTATGGATCTTACGGTTACACAGTAGAACCCGATTTTTCTTCATCCGTTATCAGTTTGCTCGACCGCGGTTTTGTGTATGCCATCGCCCATGTGCGCGGCTCAGAAATGCTAGGTCGCCCTTGGTATGACAATGGTAAGCTGTTGAATAAGCAGAATACCTTCAATGATTTTATTGACGTAACAACGGCATTAACGGCGCAAGGTTATGGCGACAAAAACAAGGTAGTTGCCTCTGGCGGCAGCGCGGGTGGTTTGCTAATGGGCGCGATTGCTAACCAAGCGCCGGACAAGTATTTCGCCCTTGCAGCCCATGTACCTTTTGTTGATGTGGTGACGACAATGCTGGACGAGTCGATTCCGTTGACGACCAATGAGTACGACGAGTGGGGCAATCCGAACGAGAAAACTTACTTTGATTACATGTTGAGTTACTCGCCCTACGACAATGTCACCGAGCAAGAATACCCACACATGTTAGTGACGACTGGTTTGCATGATTCCCAAGTGCAGTATTTTGAACCCGCCAAGTGGGTCGCTAAACTGCGCGATGTACAGAATAAGTGGTACAAGATGGATGATAAGGTGTTGTTATTCAATGTGGATATGGAAGCTGGCCACGGCGGTAAGAGTGGTCGTTATCGCCAGTACCAAGACACTGCCCAAGAATATGCGTTCTTCTTGAGTCTATTAGGTATGGCGAAGTAGGTTATTCGCAAGTGACTGAATCAGCCGTCAGCCTAGGCAATACTGACAGAGGCGCTTTACAGCAACATGAGTCACTGGTGGCAGACACACTTGCCCCAGTGGCTAGCGCTGTCGCTACCAAAGATGCAGTGACAGAAGCTTCGCTGAATCTCGTACCATTAAATCCTGCACCACCGAAGCCTACACCCATAAAGTCAGCACCCCTCTGGTATTTGTATCTAGTCCGCTGCGCCAACGGGCATTTATACACAGGCGTCACCACCGACGTAGCGCGACGCTTTAGCGAGCATCAGTCGGGTGGCATTAAATCCGCTAAGTATCTGCGCGGTAAAGGTCCATTAACGCTGATGTATCAAGAGCCGGTTGGCAGTCACGGCGATGCACTGCGC
Organism: Shewanella sp. DW31; assembly: GCF_015767295.1. NCBI lineage: Bacteria > Pseudomonadati > Pseudomonadota > Gammaproteobacteria > Alteromonadales > Shewanellaceae > Shewanella > Shewanella sp. DW31. The sequence goes on along the minus strand of NZ_JADWMP020000018.1, from coordinate 57,866 downwards.
CGTGAAATAGCAGTTAAAAAGTTAAGCCGTAGTCAAAAGTTGGTGTTGATTGAGTCAGGGCGTGGATTACTAGAGCGTTAACACTGCATCATACTTGTTCTGTGACGAGGAATGAGAGTAAGCACTGTCATTCCAGTGACTCGCCGTAAATATGTCCCTATAGGCTCGACGACGGCATCCATGCCGTCAACGGTCACTTCCATGTCAGTGCTTAATTCCGTTAACCACTGAGTATTCTGTTTGCATGTACATATCTCAATTCTGTCGTTACGTTGCAAAATTTAACAGCGAGTGTCTCGATAAACTCTGTTTACCTCGAATCAAATGTTAGAAAGTAATTCTGAGTTTTGGTTAGCATGTTGTTTTCTATTCTGATATATATCTGATTATTCGGATGTATTTGCTTGAATTTTGTAAAGGGTATCACTGATGGCATCATATTTTATCGAGGGTGCGAGGCGCTTTCTGTCTGACCATGAGCGAATTTTTTCAAACCCAAAAATTCAGGATTTTTATTGCGAATGGATACTACTTATTAGAGTTCGCGATAAACAATTTTTGTTGGCGGATATCCATGAGCTTGTTCATCATTACCCAAATGTTTATAAGGCATTTTTAGCAATTCAAGACTCAATAAATCTGCCGCATGAAAAGCTTTATCCAGAGCCATTGCAAAATTGGATTAATGCTGCTTTTAGACTTTGTGTGGATGTTTTGTGTGATGAAAACAAGGCCAATGTTGACGCATTGCTTCAGCACATCAATAGTGGCGGATATTACGAAGAATGCGTACCAAACTATTATCAACTTTGCGTAAAAGCTTATAAAAAAGTGAGCGAAGTATGCCGAAAGTATCCATTAGGCTCTAAAGAAATCAATCAAATAGTTAAGCACGCCTCAAACCTAACCGCTAGGGGCGGTCAATCTGACTCAGATAATCTTGCGAAAATTCTTAAATTGAACACTGATCTACTAAGTGAAAATGCCATAACAATACTTCATCTTGCCAAAAATAAGGAAGGGAAGCAGCTTGAGTTCAAATCTTCATTCGAGTATGACGTTAAATTGGAGTCAATAAAAAAGGAGCTTAAATATGAATGCACAAAGACGATAGCGGCCTTCTTGAACTCCAGAGGTGGAACGTTACTCGTTGGTGTTGATGATTATGGTAAAATTCTTGGATTACAAAAGGACTTATCTTATGTCGCTAACGTTCAAGACAACTTCCTTCTTAAGTTCAAAGATACTGTTTTCAACAGATTGGGGAGGGAAATTTCTAATTTGGTTGAATGGAGTCTTGTAGATGTTGGTACGAATTTGTTTGTGCTTATGGTTGATGTAAATCCTTCCCCATTCCCTGTTTGGGATAACAAAAGTTTTTTCATAAGGAATAATCCCTCAAGCGACCGCTTACTTGATGAAAGAGCATATAAGAGATATGTCAAAACTAGGTTTCCTGAGGAATTTGTCTCCGAATATATTGGTAAGTAGTAGCAGTTTATCTAGGCACCTATTGTTAAATTTTGACTCGAAAGTCAGTAATAGGCATTACTCGACTACCACTGGTGCGACTAATACATGAGCTGGCGAAAGCCTACAGTAGGCAAAGTTTGTCGAGACACCCATTGTTAAACTTTGCGCGTAAGCTATTGATCGTGGCTAACTTGCTTAAAGAGATATGACTGCTGAGATTGTTCGTTCGGTTTTCATGTCACGCTTAGGTGCTGTTTCAGACTAACAGAATACGATTTAGCTCGCGGAATTAAGCATTGTCATGAAAGTGACCGTTGGCGGCATGGCCGCTCTTTCACATCTAGGTGATCGCGGTATTTGCACTTCCGTATGCAGCAGATGACGCCGTTGAGCCTATAGGGACACTTCTTGTTAAACGAAAGTGCGGCGAGTTACTAGAATGGCAGTGCTTAATAGCTTAACGATTAATTTACATAATAAATCAAGTGGTTAAGGTTTGTCGTCACCAAAGACTGGTCTGCATTGGGGTGAGTCGATTTTTTCTTCTGCTGAGTGATAAGTTTGTCTGCTATTGGTATTCTGAAATCCATTCAACAGTTTAAGAATGCCACTTACACAGATCTTTTCGCGCTCTCGAACTACATGTCCGGCCTTTTTCTATGCTTAATTTACAATCCCTGGTAGGGCTTCTCTTAAAAGTTCCAACTCCTTTTTGTTTGCTTTAATCCAAAGTTTTTTCAAGTTTGGTATCGAAGCCAAGATTTCTACTGTCTCTTTAGTCTTAATTACATTTGTTTCAACAAGATACAACGCAAAAATATTTTTATTTCCACGCAACTCGTCAATACTGGACAACTGTGGGTTTCCACTGAGGTCTAAAATTTTTACGCTGTCCAGCGTTGAAATGATAGAACCAAAATCTAACTTTTGACATTTATTTAAAGATAAGTAGCTTAAATTCTGGGTGTTTCCGGTAATTTCAGAGAGTTTGCTTGCATGGGATACACTTAATGATTCAACTGAGTCTGAGCATAAATTAATTGACTCTAATGAACGAACAATGGAGCAGTTTAATGAAATTGCGACATCAACTTTTAGATTAATAACTTTGGAGTTGAATATATTTACATGCTTAATCCCGTCAACCAATTCAGATGATTCATTTTGCTCAACATAACCTTTCCGAATGAATGCCATTATGGCTTTCCAATCATCTCGCTGCCACTCAGCGTTATATACATAATCCAATATTGGTAATATAGAATCGAAGGTAGGTAATGAATTTTCCCATCTCTGCCATTCTGAAACATTTTCTGGTGCTAACTTTATATATTTCTTAAAAGATGAAATGTCCATATTATCACTTAATTAAAATTGGGTTGTCGAATTCAGAACGTTGATCTCTTCCTGTATATTTTTGCATTTCTTTTGAGAAGCGGCTCTAAATTCTGATGATTTATTCTGTCACGCTATCCCTTTACTCACTCTTATTTGAGCTGACTAAAGCTTTAAAGCGAAGGTCACTCTTGCTCGGAGGGGTAAGTGCCTCGGCTTGGGTGAGATATTGCATAGTAATGTGGATAGCATCTTGATGGTGACTAAATTCCCTAAAAATACGCTTTGCAATCAGCAGATTTAATTGATGTGTAGCTAATGAGGCATGCTCATGCTTTATCTGTAAAATAACATCTTCTAGGGAGATAGGGGGAATTTCTTCCAAGGTTATAAGAAAGGCTTTTGCGACAGTCCTGGCGTGTGATAAATAGTCTGAGTGCGCATCTAAGGCGTAAATATGCTTGAAAATGTGTTTGGCTAGGGCTTTATTGCCGTTGCGATAAAAAGATTCGCCATCAAAACAAATATCCCCTAGTCCTTCCATTATCTGTCTAGGGTTATCCGATAGAGAAAGCGCTTCAATTTCTTTTTGGTATTCCGAAAACTGATCCATATTCTCGACCTTACTGGCAATACAGTGTGACTTTTCGACTATTGAAGTGGGAAGGCTGACAATCTTAGCAAATCCACAAGGTTAAAGCGTAACGGTCTGAATAAAATCAACATCATTTCTGCAAACTCAAGCTTAATTTCGGTATAAAAAAATGCCACTACAAGGGGTTAGTGGCATAAATGCATAAGTCTGGCATACGCTTAAAAGGGTGGGTAGAAGACTGACATCTTGGCTGGGAACCGTTGCAACATCAGCCTCTACGCCGGGAAGTGGGTAAAACCTTTGGGTGTAGGGTAGTAAAACAGCGCGTTATTGCATGCTCACTGGGCCGTCGATTTTGTTAAATGTCACATCGCCAGAACCTGCCGCAAGAATCGTTAATCCCTTAGTGTTAAAGACATTAATATTGCCTGAGCCGTCTGTGATGGTCACAGCACTTTGCACATTGGCGACCTCGATGTTGCCCGAGCCGTCATCAATTGCGATATTGCCGCGAATATCGGTCACCTTGATGGCACCAGAGCCATCTTCAATGGTTAGGCTGCCGTTGATTTGGCTGATTTCAATATCACCTGAGCCATCCTCTATGTTGATATTGTTACCACCGTTGATAGTGAGCTCACCCGAACCGTCTTTGACGTTCATGTCCGACGTCATCTTGTTGATCAAAATAGCCCCTGAACTGTCATCGATATCCAGTGTAAAGAGCGCAGGGACTTGGAGTTTTAGGTCTATATAGGGCGAGTTATTATTAGAATCTGCTTGCTCAAAGTTGGCCTTGAGCTTGGCTTTATTGGCTTTTTTCTCAAGGGTGAGAATGACTTTGCTGTCATCGTTGCCGTCCTTATTGCTATAGATGTCGGCGATGAGTTTAATTTGGGCTAGGCCTTCGACACCGATAATTTCGAGACTGCCTGCGCCAGTTTCTGCAATCAGGCCTTGTAAGTCTTGGCTATCGAGTGTGAGTTCGCGTTGCTGGTGGTCTAAGTCTGGCATGCCTGCAGCGTTCACATTAAGAATGCAGCCAGTGAGCGATACTCCAGCAGTAAAAAACACTATAAAAGCGAGGGTGAATATAAATGGGCGTAGTGACATGTTAGCTTCCTTGTTTATCTGGCACTCGATTTTTTGGGTGAGTGCTGAGTCGTCTTGCGATGAATAAGACATTGCACAGCCCATGCCAATTTTAAGTTTCATTTATAATCAATTGGTTAAGCTGAAAGTGTCCGAGGTTCACTGTGCGGACATGTCCGCTACATGGGTGATTTACTCATAGATTAGTGAAATTGCTCATTTATTAAGTTAGTTTAAGCTCCGTAAGTCACGCGGAATCAAAAATACAAAAAAGACAAGAAGGGATGCTGATGGATTATTTAACAACAAACAAAACGGCTTGGGATGCGCGCACTCGGGTACATTTAACTTCTGATTTTTATGATGTGGCGGGCTTTCTTAGTGGTAAGACTTCGCTGCGGGAAATTGAGCTAGGTGAACTCGAGGTTGCAGGTAAAAGTTTGCTGCATCTGCAATGTCATTTCGGCTTAGACACCTTGTCGTGGGCGCGAATGGGATCCAGAGTCACTGGCGTCGATTTGTCAGAGGTCGCGATTGTTGAAGCGCAAAAGCTGGCAGAACGGACACAGTTGTCCGCTGAGTTTATCTGTAGCGATGTTTACAGTGTGGCGAGCAAGGTTGAGCCTCACGATATTGTGTTTACGTCCTATGGTGCCATTGTGTGGCTGCCGGATTTAACTCTGTGGGCGCAGACAGTGGCTGCCTGTTTAACACCCGGCGGACAGTTTTACATGGCCGAGTTCCATCCTGCGCAGCAGCTATTCGATGGCTATAGCTATTTTAATCGGGGTGAGCCAGACATAGAGCAGGAAGGCACATATACCGAAAATACCGGTGATGATCAGCAAACCTTAATGTGCTGGTCGCACAGTTTATCTGAAGTGATCAATGCGTTATTGCAGGCGGGCTTAGTGTTGGAGTTTTTCCACGAATTTGATTTCAGCCCCTATAACTGCTTTGAAGGGCTCGAAGCGCAAGAAGATGGTCGTTATGTGTTAACACACCAAGGGCAGAAGGTGCCCTTGGTGTATAGCATCAGTGCGCGTAAGCCAGCGTAATCACAGCCTTTTGTAATCGCGATGATCAGCGACTACGGTAAACCGGATACTTAAGGTATTGGTTATCGTAGTAAGGGCTGCGTTCATAGAACCAGCGTAGGCGTGCCTCAGGATCGGCGGCAAACTCGGCATTGGTCAGTGCTTTGTCGAACTCAGCTTGTAGCTTAGGATCATCTTTTAGCATCTTGGCCGCCAGTGGCTCTACCGCATAATCTTCAATGTATTCAGTGCGAGTGAAGATAGGATTGAAGAAACCCCATTGCAGTAAAGAATCTGGTGATTGCGGCTCAAGCAGTAAAATCGCCAGATCGCCTAGCGGTTGATCTGTACTGATTTTAATGGTGCCAGCGGGCAGTGTGGTGCTGACTTTGGTTAACTCTGACTCAGCTTTGACCGTTTGGCGGCCCTCAAAATCCTTAGTGTTAAACACGGGATTGCTGAGGGTATATTGCTGCAATTTCAACTCGGTTGGCTTTTTGAGCGTGGTCATGCGAATGCCATGCACGTTAAGACGATCAATCACTTGAGTCCATTGCGCTGGAATATAGTAAGCACTCGGACGAGTGACCTTAATGTCGGACACTGTTTCAGCCATCACAGGCAAGTTAGGGTAAAGCTTAGGTTCACCTGTCCAGCGCACAACTTCAGCGCCACTGATGGGGCTCTTTTCAAGTTGATAATCTATGCCTTTAAAATCCCAGCCTTTTTCTAATGGTGCTAATTTCCAAGTAAGGGTGATTAGCGGTGAGGCGCGGTATTTATCTTCTTGAATCGCACTCTTAAGTTTCGTCGCCTGTTCACCCACGGTTTTGAGGGTTTGCGCTAACATCACATAAGTGCCGAGCACCCTTTGTTTAAAGGGCTTTAGGCTATGGTTTTCAACCAGAATGGTGGGCAAATGGCGAGCATCGCCATAACCGTTAGAGAAGCGCGGGCTTGGATTCCACAGCGACATGCCTTTGTTAATATCGGCGTTATCCACGGCAAAAATCAGTGCGCCGGGAATATGGCCTTGTTCCGTTAATGCGGCTTCAACCGCAGGTCTGTAGCTGTTTTCGAGCCAGCGGTAGCTCGCAGGGCTTAAGCCTTGGGCAAGGTTATAACCAAAGGTAACATCGTATTGATAGTCGATGCCGTCAGTAACATGGACATCGATATACAGATCCGGTTGCCATACGTTGATTGCGCGCAGCATGTGCTGCATTTCTAAGCTGTCGGCCTTAGCATAATCGCGGTTAAGGTTGAGATTATTAGCCGTAGTGCGCCAGCCCATATTCACAGGGCCACGTTGATTTACACGATTAAATTCGCCGCTGCGCTCATGGGCATCAACACTAAAAATAGGCACAAACAAGAGGTTAGCTTTATCGAGCAGGGCACTTTTATCGCCTTGGATAATGTCACGTAGCAGCATCATGCCGGCATCCTTACCGTCGATTTCTCCCGCATGAATCCCCGCCTGCACTAGCACTGTCGGCTTAGTGTTTTGTTTGAGGCGTGCCGATTCATTAATGCCTTCACTGCTGGCGATATACATCCAAATATCGCGCCCTTGTGGGCTCTTACCTAAGCTAACCTTTTGTAATTTATCTGTCTCGCCCGCGAGTTTGTCGAGCCAAGCGATAGTGGCATCGTAGCTTGGACTTTCAATACCGCCACTTTGCTCAAAGGGAGTCGCCCACTCGCTATCAACACTTAACATGAGCGATTCGCTGGCGCCATGCCAAGTGATGCTGGGCGGTAAAATCGCATCGTTGACAAAGGTGTTGGCTCGTTCAGGAATGGGCGCTGGTTGTGCTTCTGGCGCTGCAACTGTGGTATCGGCCAGTACATTAGTCGCAGTTTCAGTCGCTTGGCTATTCGCTGCTGGACTTGCATCCTGTGACGTTGTGATTACTGGGGAGCCAACTGCCAATGTTTCTGTGGTAGAGGCTTGCGCCATAGTGGCTGCCGGAGTTGTTTGGGTTGTGGTTTTCGCATCATTGGCAAAAGCATTCCCAGGGTACAGATTGCCCGTAGAGAGACAGGCAATAGCGATAACGGAGAAAGAAAACAAGCGCATGAAAAGAGTCCATCTATCGAATTTTTATTAGGACGGTATCTTTTCATTAAACGCCCCGTTAACGCAAGGGCGGCTAAGGGGTATCCGGCATTTCTGACATGGATTTAAGCACTAAGCGGAATGGTAAAATCGACTAAGCCGTTTTGTTGGGCTTTATCTGAGAAGCTGGCCGCTTGTGATAGGCAATGTCGATAATGGCAATGTCTTTATAAAGTGCTTCGACGGCAATCGCGAGCTGATAAATCAGCCAGCTATAACCCGTGAGCGCAAATCCCTGCGGCACTTGGTCGTTTACGGCAGTCACTGGATCAGCGGTTGATGCTTGAGTGGCTGCGACTAGGGCAAGTTGGAGTCTGTGTTGTAATTCTTGCTCTAAGCATTCTGGCAGTGTCGGCAATTGTTGAGCTTTACCCGCTACAAATTCTGCAAGTTGTTGCAAATAGAAGGCAAGCTCAGAGGCAACCGCATTAATCTGCAGATAGGCGTCTTTGTCTTCTTCCTGCCAGCGGGTTAAGGGTAAGAGTTCGAGTAAGGTGATTAAGCGCACTTGTTTATTGGCTAACTGTGACAGTAGCACTTTGTGTTTTTTGAGGGTTTGACTTTCCCATTCCAAGGAGAAAAACAGTTTCTTTTGAGTGAGTACGGCCTTCATCGCAGCCTCCAGTCTAGCGCGAAAATCGAGCTCATGATTGGCGGGCGCTTTAAGATGCTCGGCTAATACTTCGGCCATATTGTCGATGGCATGGGTGAGTTGGGAGCGCCAATCTTGTTTAGCTTTAATCGGAAAAATGAACAGTGAGACCAAAATAGCAATCACGCAGCCGGAGAGGATGTTGGCCGTGCGCCATAGTGCCTCAGAGGTGTCATGGTTGGCGTCGCCGACCACGATTATGATGGTAAATCCAGCCACTAAATAGGCATAGCTGTAACGTCCGGCCGAGATAAAACAAATCAAGCTAACGGCTAAGATCAGCAGGCTCATGATTAGCCAATAACTGTCCACAGTGGCAACTAACATCACCCCATAAGCTGAGCCTAAACAAGTGCCTATCGCCCTTTGTAGCGACTTTTCAATCGCGCCGCCTACCTGAGGCAAGCTCATCATAATGATCACTATCGTGACCATGCTCCAAATAAAATGCGGTGGCGCCCAAATGGCATTAATAGTGACAGCAACGAGTAAGGCTAGCCCGAGCTTTAGGGCGTGAATTGAGCGGAAATGGCGATAGATAAAGTCGGCAAAGGGTGTGGCTGGGGCAAATACAGACATAGGGCAAAATTCCTTTGAGCTAACTTAGCGATGTTAATCTGGTGGCAGTATCGCAGAAAAACCGTGTCACTTGCGGCCATAGCGCCATAAAGAAATGTAAATTGCGAAATCTAGCAAATTGAGCTTAGTGGATGGCGCGGGAGAGATCACATTAACACTCAGATTAAATAGGCTTAACTGATGCGTATAGAGGCAGGCCATTATACCGTGCTGCAGATATAAAAAAGGCTTGAATAAGCGTTGCCTATTCAAGCCTATATTCAAAGTGTTTTAGTTAGCTTAAGTTGCGCTCACTATCCGCTTTAACTTCAACTTCTGTGTATTTATCCATGATCAAGGCACAAGCCGCATCGCCAGTGATATTGAGTGCGGTACGGATCATGTCAAAAACCCTGTCTAACGCAAACAGCAAAGGTAAACCATCGATAGGAATTCCCGCAGCTAACAGCACTGCCACCACTAAGAAGGATGGGCCCGGCACACCTGCTTGACCAATTGCGCCTAAGGTTGAGGTGAAAATGATGGCCGCATAGGCTGTCATCGATAGATCAACGTTATACATTTGGGCAAAGAACATGGCCACTAAACCATAATAAATCGCGTTGCCGCTCATATTAATGGTGGCGCCTAACGGCAGTACAAAAGCCGTGGTTGCCTTAGAGACTTTAAGATCTTCCTCGCAGGTTTCCATATTCACTGGCAGAGTCGCCATTGAAGAGGCGGTCGATAAGGCCATCACCTGCGGCTTCTTCATTGCCGAAATAAACTGGCGCGCCGACACTCTTGAGAAGAGTTGTACCACTAATGGGAAGAAGATAAAGCCGTAGATCAGAATCGCAGCCACAAATACGGCGAATAACTTAAACACGACTTCTAGTGCATCAAAACCGAAGGTGCCGACAGAATCGGCCATCAAACCAAATACACCGATAGGGGCAATGATCATCACGCAGTTGATCATCCACACAAAGGCATCGACGACTGTGTTAAGTGCGGCCAAAATAGGTTTAGCGCCATCGCCTTTAACTTTAGTCAGTGCGATGCCGAAGAAGATACTAAAGACTAAGATTTGTAATATGTTACCGCCGTTCAGCGACTCGAACACATTGGTTGGGATCATGCCGATAAAGGTATCCATTACCCCAGGCAATGCGCCATGTTCCTTGGTTACTTCCATCAAGTCTGTGCTGCTGTGGGCGGTAAAATCAACACCTGCACCCGGTTGGAACAGATTACCCATCAAGAGTGCAAGCACAACGGCAAAGCCCGACGTGACAATAAAAAAGCCGAAAGTGCCAATGCCAATCTTACCCGCCGATGGGCTATCGCCTAAGCTCGCCGCACCGCTGATGATAGAAACCAATACCAGTGGGATCACTAGCATTTTGATTAAATGGATGAAAATGGTTCCGAGTGGTGCAAACACACTTGCACTCTCACCCATGATAAAACCCACCAGTGCGCCGATAATCATGGCAATAACCACTTGCACACCAATGTTACCTAATAAACTCTTGCTCTTCATTCTTGCGAAACTCCCCAGTTGCCGCAGCATTTTGTGTCATGCACAGACGATTTGAACCTAGACGACTCAAGCTTTAGTGATTAAGGCTTACTCTAGGCTAAAGGTTCACTCTATGTTAAAGGCAAGTGCCCGACATTTTTGTCCGGCTAAAGTATCACAATTGCATAGCAGGGGATTGTGAAACATCACCAACCTTGGTTTCAAAATAACCAAAGTCTAAATCACGTTAACGTTAAATGAGGAATGCTTAAATTTATGCGCTTAAAAATGAATAAAGCTTATTTAATTATGGGATTTTAACTGCCAAATTGATGAATTGTGATTTTTACTTTGATGGGCGCAGATATCCTCTCGTATTCTTGGGGCGGCTTGAGTCGTTGGTCACCCATCTTTTACTTGTATGAATCATGAGAGTGGTTAATAGCTAAAAAACCTCCATGACCATTCAACTCTGTGACTCACTCAGTTTTCCCTATGACAACTCCATTTCGAGGACATTATGAACATCACCTCATTTTTCGGCCCGCCCGAATCGTTACAGTGCTGGATAAGAAAGTGCGTCGAACAACCTGGATTAAGTTATTGGCTGGTTTATCAAGATCTTGATGAAGGTGAATCCCTGCAACTGATCACTCCATTATTCCCGATAGTGAATGATATGAGAGACCTATCGGATGACGAAATCGATGCCTTTGAGGATAGCTTAGGCCTGAGTGACTATGGTTATCTGCTAAACACGGATCAGATTGAGGATGTGATCGATAACCTGATGCAGCAAAAAGCTCAGCCCAGTGAACAGGAACTACTTGAAGCTATTATCTTTTACTATGAGCGAGATGCGTTTATAGATATTTAAGTGTTTATTTTTATTTTGTTGTTTCTATGTAAAATAAAATTACGTGTTGTTAGCGGTAAAATACCGACGGTTAACGTCGGCATTTGTGTTTAAGGCGAGGTAATAAGTTGTGCACCATTTAGTGGTTATTGAGGTATTGAGCGCCTGTTTATTATGAATTCAATTTCGCAAGCACTCTGAATACCTCTTGAACGCCCTAAGGCATTGCGGGGAAGGAGAGCGAGCTGCCAATCCCTAGAGGCAAGCCAAAGCCCCAGTAAGCCAATAAGAAACCGCTCCAAAGTAAAAGAAAACTGATTGAAAACGGTAACATCAGTGCCACTAAGGTGCCTATGCCTGATTCCTTAACGTATTTTTGGCAAAACACCACAATTAACGGAAAGTAAGGCATCAGTGGGGTGATGATATTAGTGGATGAGTCGCCCACTCGGTAAGCGGCTTGAGTCAAATCCGGTGATACACCTAGTTCCATTAACATGGGCACCATAATGGCACCAATCAATGCCCATTTGGCTGAAGCGGAACCCACTAATAGATTGACGAACGCGGTGAGAAACACAATTCCCACCAAAGTCACGCCCATAGGAAGGGCTAATTCCTTTAACGCCAACGCGCCTTTAATGGCCATTAATGCGCCTAAATTAGATTGACCAAAGGCATAAATAAACTGGGCGCAGAAGAAGGCCATGACGATGTAATAACCCATGCCACTCATGGATTTGCTCATGCCTTGAATAATGGCTCTGTGGTTGTTTGCCGTGCCAGCGACGTAACCATAGACTATGCCGGGCACGAGGAAGAACACAAAAATAATCGCCACAATAGAGCGCATTAATGGCGCTGAAGCACTGGTTAAGGCGCCGTCAGTAGCACGCCAAGCAGAATGTTCACCATAGGCGGTTAATACTAATCCTAATGCACACAACAACATGGCGGCCATGGCGAATTTGAGTCCGCGGCGCTCATGGGGTTGCAGTTCATCTAGGGTTGGGAGCGTGCAGGGATCGCCATTCACCGCAGTGTTTTTTAGGCGCGGCTCGATAACTTTATCCGTTAAGAACCAGCCAACTAAGATAATTAAAATGGCAGAAGCCGAAGTAAAAAAGATGTTATTCAGTGGGTTAATCGTTAATGTGGCGGCCGCGGGATCGGCTGATAATCTTGCCGCTGCCTGAGTTAAGCCCGCTAACATAGGATCAAGACTCGATGGCACGCCAACGGTTGCAGAAAAACCGCCGGATACGCCAGCGAAAGCGGCGGCAATACCGGCTAAGGGATGACGACCCGCGGCATAGAAGATCACCGCGCCGAGTGGGATAACGAGTACATAACCCGCATCAACCGCGACATGGCTCAGGATACCCACGGCTATCAATACCGGGGTGAGTAACATCTTGGGGGTAACAGATAAAATCGAGCGCAGGCCAGCATTAATAAAGCCAGTATGCTCAGCAACGCCAAGCCCCAGCATAGCAACCAGCACGACACCTAGCGGCGGGAAAGTCACAAAGGTGGAGACTATGTTCGAGGTAAATGCAGTCAGTGCGCCGCCTTCGAGCATATTCACGACTCGAATCGGGTTGCCAGTACGAGGGTCGATTTCATCAAAACTGACACCCGATAATCCCCAAGAGATCAGCCAGACTAAGCCCAGAAACATCGCAAATAATACTGCTGGGTCGGGCAGTTTATTGCCGACGACTTCGACGCCATTGAGAAATCGCTGGAATCCAGTGACAGGTTTATGATTTTCCATTTGGGTGCCGCTTCCTAAAAAATGATGATTGTTATCGGTGATTATAAAAACGCAGCATTAATTTAAGCTTGGTTTAACTAATCGATAAGAAATAAAACACATAAAAATCTATCGTAGTGACTTTAGTGCGGGCCGATCTCATCGTCACTAAATCAATTTAGCCACAAATAAAAAGCGCGGGTTCATGACTGAACCCGCGCTTTTTTATGAAACGATATTTTGACTAAATAATCGTACCGAACAGAGCCGCTACGCGCTTATGCCTTTGGGCCAGCGTTACGGATAGCGTCTGACACTTGATACTTAGCGAAGTTTTTAGTGAAAGCTTCGGCCAGCTTCTGGGCGTATTCGGCGTATAGCGCTTTATCGCCCCAAGTGTTGATTGGGTTGAGTAAATTGCTATCTACACCACTTACTGCCACAGGAACGGCGAGGTTCAAGGTGTCTAAGTGGACGGTTTCCACATCTTTCAACTCACCGCTGACAATCGCATCGACGATGGCGCGGGTGGTTGGGATGTCAAAACGTTTACCTACACCGTGTGGGCCACCAGTCCAACCAGTGTTGACTAAGTACACTTGGCTGCCGAAGGACTCAATGCGCTTCATCAACAGTTCTGCGTACACGCCAGCAGGGCGTGGGAAGAAAGGTGCGCCGAAGCACGTTGAGAAGGTGGATTGAATCGCCGAGGTTGAGCCGATTTCAGTCGAACCCACTTTGGCGGTATAGCCAGATAAGAAGTGGTATGCCGCTTGTTCTTTGGTCAGGATAGAAACCGGTGGTAATACGCCAGATACGTCGCAGGTTAAGAATACAACCGCATGTGGCTCAGCGCCGCAGTTGTCTTCTTTACGTTGGGCGATGTGCTCCAGCGGATACGCTGCGCGGGTATTTTCCGTTAGGCTACTGTCTTTGTAGTTAGGTACGCGGTGTTCGTCCATAACGACGTTTTCAAGCACAGTGCCGAAACGAATCGCATCCCAAATCACGGGCTCATTCTTCTGGCTTAAATCGATACATTTGGCGTAGCAACCGCCTTCGATGTTGAATACACCGCCGGGTGCCCAGCCGTGTTCATCGTCACCAATCAGGAAGCGTTTTGGATCAGCAGAGAGTGTGGTTTTACCTGTGCCAGATAAACCGAAAAATAGCGTAGTGTCGCCATCTTTACCTACGTTGGCCGAACAGTGCATAGGTAGCACGCCTTGGGCTGGCAGTAGGAAGTTCTGCACTGAGAACATAGACTTTTTCATTTCGCCAGCGTATTTCAGGCCAGCAAGCAGCACTTTACGTTCAGCGAAGTTTAAAATCACGGTCGCATCTGAGTTAGTGCCATCACGTTCTGGTACGCAAACAAAGTCAGGGGCATTGATGATCTGCCACACTGGTTTGTCTTTACGATTAAATTCTTCAGGAATGATAAATAGATTGCGGGCGAACAGTTGGTGCCAAGCGTATTGCGTGGTGACTCGTACTGGTTGGTAATGTTCAGTGTCAGCACCGACTTCGAGATCAGATACAAACAGTTCTTTATCGGCTAGGTAAGCTTCAACCCGTGCCCATAAACCTTCAAAAGCACCTGGATCGAAAGCCTGATTGACTGGGCCCCATTCGATATCAGCTTCTGAACTGGGTTCTCTTACAATGAAACGATCGCCAGGTGAGCGACCGCTGCGAGCGCCTGTTTTAGCAACTAATGCGCCATTGGCTGTCAATTCACCTTCGCCGCGTAGCAGGGCAAATTCGACAAGTTGTGCTGTTGAGGGGTTAAAGTGAACGCGGTTTAATCCATCCGCCATAGTGAGGTCTCCATTTGATTTGTAAGGTTATTTTAATATCGATCGTCTGCCGATTTAATTTTATTTATCGCCTGAGTCGTGCTAGGTGACAAAGTGAGGGCGATTGTAGCCTAAGCCGAGTGCAATGTGTGAGGGGATTATAGGTATGAATAAAAAATGGGCGCCAAATAGGGCGCCCATTTTTTAGGGGGAGTCGTTTTACTGCTGGGTTGTTGATGTTTGACCGTTAGCAAATAAGGTTGCTACGTCTATGGCATCAAAGGTGTATTTAGCGTGGCAATATTCGCAACCCATTTCTATCTTGCCATCTTCGGCCAGTATGGCTTCGATTTCTGCTTGATCTAAGGTTTTGATCGCGCCGGCACTGCGTTCATGGGAACAAGTGCATTTAAAGCTCACATCGATAGGATCAAATAAGCGTACTTCTTCCTGATGATAGAGGCGATGTAACACGCTTTCTGCATCAAGAGTAAATAGCTCTTCGGCCTTGATGGTCGACGTCAGTTGGCTCAAGTGTTCGAAGTCGGCGTTGTGATCTTGCTGGCTTGGCAGAATTTGTAGGAACATGCCCGCCGCTTGTTTGCCGTCGGCAAATAACCAAATTCCCGTAGGTAACTGCTCAGATTGATTGAAGTATTCTTCAACACAGGCCGCAAGCGTTGGCTTGTCTAGTGCAACGACACCTTGGTAGCGTTCACCTTCGTCGGGTGTTAAGGTGATGACCATATAGCCTTGGCCGAAGAGTTCTGTGAGGCTAGCATCATCAGCGAGTTCAGCATTCCAGCGAGCCACACCGCGTAACTCTTGTAAATTGTTACCGTTGATCACCGCTAAAGAAACAGGGCCGTTGCCTTGTAACTGTACGCTGATATCACCGCTAAATTTCAATGTAGCGGTTAATAGTGAGGTGGCTGCCATTAATTCACCCAGTAGCACTTGCAGTACGGCTGGGTATTCTTGGGCGCTGATCACTTGTTGATAGCTGTCTTGTAACTGCACCAGTTCACCGCGCACATCGGCATTATCGAACAAGTAGCGGTGTAAAGTATCTTGGTTCATCGTGTATCTCACTGTTAAAGGTCTTTAAAGCGCATGAGCTGGCGTCGTTGCTTTTTATCTGGTTTCTGATCGGGTATCGGGTTATTGAGCATGTGGAGGCGTCGTTGCTCAGCATTAATGGCCCGTTTAGCCAGACTTGTCGCGGTTTCTTCGTACAATTCTTGTGCAATCGAACCACTTTGGCGTAATTGCGATAATTTTTTTATGACGATCTCTTTATCGTCATATCCTTGGCGTATCTTAAGGACGGCGCCTATCTCGGCATTCCTACTAGATTTGGCACGCTGGCCGTTGTAATGTACTTTGCCGCCGTTAATCATTTCTTTGGCGATGGCACGGGTTTTATAAAAACGTGCAGCCCAAAGCCACTTATCGAGTCGAATGTCTGTTTTATCGCTTTGACCTTGAGTCATAGTGTCTCCAGCTAAAAGATCGATGAGTTCACATGCCGAGCAAGAAAATGCGTCAAGAGCATTTCTATTATGTTAAAGGGTGGCGTGCTTCACACCCTTTTATGGCGGGCAAAGTTAGCATAATTGGCCTATTTTCGCCAATTTGAATGCTGTTATGGGCTTGTTGCCAAATGCTGCCTAGGTTAGCATGAGACGGTAATCGCCTAATTATTATAATCAGAACAGAGACCTGTATCGAGGGTCCACATAAAATATGGATTTATTAGATAAAGTTATCGCAAAAGCCATTGGCATGCCCCATAAGCCCTTAAGCCGGATAGTCTTCTGGTTGGGTTTTATTGTGATCATGTTGTTAGCCGCGCAAATTACATGGAAATTAGTGCCTACTAGCTCATCACCCAGTGCTTGGTCGCCAACGCCCGTTAACCTGACGGGTAAAGGTGCTGGGCAGGTTGATCTTGCGGGTTTACAGCAGCTTGGTCTCTTTGGTAAGGCAGATGGTAAATCTGAAAAGCCAAAAACTGAGGTTGTTGAGACTGTAACCGACGCGCCTAAGACCACGCTCTCTATTCAGCTCACTGGCGTTGTTGCATCGACAGCAGATCAGAAAGGCTTAGCGATCATTGAGTCAAACGGTAGCCAAGAGACCTACAGCTTAGGCGATAAAATCAAGGGTACTTCGGCATCACTGAAAGAAGTCTATGCCGACCGTATTATCATCACTAACGCTGGCCGTTACGAGACATTAATGCTCGATGGCTTAGTTTACACTAGCCAAAGCCCAGCCAATCAGCAGTTACAACAAGCTAAGACTAATAAGACTGGCTCGGCAGTGAGCCGTGTCGATCAACGTAAAAATGCCGAAATCTCCCAAGAACTCGCCGAATCCCGCACCGAATTGTTAGCCGACCCCAGTAAGATCACCGATTATATTGCCATTTCACCTGTCAGACAGGGTGACGCTGTGGCGGGATATCGCTTGAATCCAGGGAAAGACGCCAATTTGTTTAAGCAGGCGGGTTTTAAAGCTAACGATTTAGCCAAATCGATTAATGGATACGACTTGACCGTAATGAGTCAAGCGTTAGAAATGATGAGCCAATTACCCGAGTTAACCGAAGTTTCTATTATGGTTGAGCGGGAAGGACAATTGGTTGAAATCATGTTTAGTTTGCCGCAATAACACGCGTTAGAGGAAAGAAAAAGAATGAATAACAAAAGGATTCGACGCAAGCTGATTGCTGGGGTTGTTGCGGGTGCAGCCATGTTCTCCTCCCAATTCGCTTGGTCTGAACAGTATGCGGCCAACTTTAAAGGCACGGATATTCAAGAATTTATCAATATCGTTGGTAAAAACCTGAATAAGACCATCATAGTTGACCCGACAATTCGCGGCAAAATCAACGTTCGCAGTTATGATCTGTTGAACGATGAACAGTATTACCAGTTTTTCCTCAACGTCTTACAAGTTTACGGTTATGCCATCGTCGAGATGGAAAATAACGTTATTAAAGTCATTAAAGACAAAGATGCCAAAACCGCTGCAATTCGAGTCGCTAACGATAACGACCCTGGCCTTGGTGATGAAATGGTGACGCGTATCGTGGCCTTGTATAACACTGAGGCTAAGCAATTAGCGCCGTTATTGCGCCAACTTAATGATAATGCGGGTGGTGGCAACGTAGTGAACTACGACCCCTCCAATGTCTTGATGTTGTCTGGCCGTGCCGCTGTCGTGAACAAGTTAGTTGAAATTATCCGTCGAGTGGATAAGCAAGGCGATACCTCGGTGCAAGTGGTGCCGTTAGAATTTGCTTCTGCGGGTGAAATGGTGCGAATTATCGATACACTTTATCGTGCTACCGCTAACCAATCTCAATTGCCAGGCCAAGCGCCAAAAGTGGTTGCTGACGAACGTATCAATGCCGTGGTCGTGAGCGGTGATGAGAAGAGCCGCCAACGTGTGGTCGAGCTTATCCATCGTCTCGATGCCGAACAAGCCAGCACAGGTAACACAAAAGTCCGTTATCTACGTTATGCCAAAGCTGAAGATTTAGTTGAAGTGCTGACCGGTTTTGCCCAAAAGTTGGAAGGCGAGAAAGATCCGAGCGCTCAGGCTGCGGGTGGTGGTAAACGCCGTAATGAAATTAATATCATGGCGCATACTGAAACCAACGCCTTAGTGATCAGTGCTGAACCCGATCAGATGCGTACTATCGAGAGCGTGATCAATCAACTCGACATCCGCCGTGCTCAAGTGTTAGTTGAAGCGATTATCGTGGAAGTGGCTGAGGGCGATAACGTTGGCTTCGGGGTGCAATGGGCTGCTAAAGCGGGCGGCGGCACTCAGTTTAATAACTTAGGCCCAACCATAGGTGAGATTGGCGCGGGTGTATGGGCGGCTCAGGATAAAGAAGGTGAATTTGTCTGTCCAGGCGGATCTTTAGATAACTGTAAGAAAAACCCAGATACTAAAGGCGATGTTACTTTACTTGCCCAAGCCTTAGGCAAAGTGAACGGTATGGCTTGGGGCGTGGCGATGGGCGACTTTGGTGCCTTAATTCAAGCAGTGTCGAGTGACACTAACTCAAACGTACTGGCAACGCCTTCTATTACGACCTTAGATAACCAAGAGGCCTCGTTTATTGTGGGTGACGAAGTGCCTATTCTGACAGGTTCTACCGCCAGCTCGAGCAACAGCAACCCATTCCAAACCGTTGAGCGTAAAGAGGTTGGGGTTAAACTGAAAGTGGTGCCACAGATCAACGAAGGCAGCTCAGTTAAGCTGACGATTGAACAGGAAGTTTCTGGGGTTAACGGTAACACAGGCGTGGATATTTCCTTCGCGACTCGTCGCTTAACCACTACCGTTATGGCGGATTCTGGTCAAATTGTGGTACTCGGTGGTTTGATCAACGAAGAAGTACAAGAAAGTATACAAAAAGTACCTTTCTTGGGTGATATCCCTATTCTAGGACATTTGTTTAAATCTTCTTCGAGCAAAAAAACGAAGAAAAACCTCATGATCTTCATCAAGCCAACAATCATACGTGATGGCATCACGATGGAAGGGATTGCTGGACGTAAATATAATTATTTCAGAGCATTACAGCTTGAACAGCAAGAGCGTGGCGTTAACTTAATGCCTGATACTAAAGTGCCTGTACTAGATGAATGGAATCAGTCTGAGTATTTACCACCTGAAGTTAACGAGATTTTAGAGCGTTATAAAGAAGGTAAAGGCTTAGATACCCAGATGCGTAAAACGGATCCAACGCTCAAAACGCTCGATGAAAACAAAAACAAAGATAAAACCAATGAGTGAAATTCAACTATCCCAAGTCGATGACCTCAGCCAAGTCTCCAATGAGCTAGGCCTTGAAGCTGAAGGTGATGAGGTATTTCGTTCGAGCAGTAAAGAGCGTTTGCCTTTTGCCTTCGCACACCGCCACGATGTGGTGCTCGCGCTGGGTGAAACGGGCGAGTTAAGCTTGTTTTATACGAGTAAAACACCGTTAACGGCTATGCTCGAAGCGCGGCGTTATTCGGGTGTTGATTTGCCTTTGGTTAAGCTCGAAGTGGCGAAGTTTGAGGCCAAACTCACTCAAGCATATCAGGCGAACTCGTCTGAAGCGCAGCAGTTGATGGAAGACATAGGCAACGAGATGGATTTATTCACCCTTGCCGAAGAGCTGCCGCAGACCGAAGACTTGCTCGAAGGTGATGATGATGCGCCTATCATCAAACTGATTAATGCCTTGTTATCTGAAGCGATTAAAGAAGAAGCGTCGGATATCCATATCGAAACCTACGAGAAACAGCTTGTGGTGCGTTTCCGTATCGATGGTGTACTTAAGGAAGTCCTCAAGCCAAACCGTAAACTGTCGTCGCTGTTAGTGTCGCGGATTAAGGTTATGGCTCGCCTCGATATCGCCGAAAAACGTGTGCCACAGGATGGCCGTATTTCGCTGCGTATCGCAGGTCGTGCGGTAGATGTGCGGGTATCGACCATGCCATCGAGCCACGGTGAACGTGTTGTACTGCGTCTGCTGGATAAAAATACTGGCAACCTCGATTTAGAACAATTGGGGATGACAGACAGTATTCGCGTTAAGTTTGAAGATCTTATTCGTCGTCCTCACGGGATCATTTTGGTGACTGGCCCTACGGGCTCGGGTAAAAGTACCACTTTGTATGCGGGTCTGACGGAGATCAACTCCAAAGACACCAACATACTCACAGTAGAAGACCCTATCGAATACGAGTTAGACGGTATTGGTCAGACCCAAGTAAACACTAAGGCCGATATGACCTTCGCTCGTGGTCTGCGCGCTATTTTGCGTCAAGACCCCGATGTCGTGATGATAGGCGAGATCCGCGACCTCGAAACCGCGCAAATTGCGGTGCAAGCGTCACTCACTGGCCACATGGTGATTTCAACCCTACATACCAACACAGCCTCTGGCGCGATTACACGTTTGCAAGACATGGGCGTTGAGCCATTCCTCGTGTCTTCAAGTTTGCTCGGCGTGTTGGCTCAACGTTTGATCCGAACCCTTTGTCCTAAATGTAAAATCGAGCATGTGCCCGATGCGCGTGAGCGTGAGTTGCTGGGCATAGCTGCCGATGACGACAGACGTATTTTCCGTGCCAATGGCTGTAAATCCTGTGGTAACAATGGCTACCGTGGTCGAACCGGTATTCATGAGCTATTACTGGTTGACGATAATGTGCGTGAATTGATCCATGGCGGCCGCGGAGAGTTAGCCATCGAAAAGTATATTCGTCAGTTTGTACCGAGCATTCGTCACGATGGCATGAGCAAAGTGCTCGCGGGCATCACCACTCTCGAAGAAGTGCTACGTGTGACTCGCGAGGAGTAATTTATGCCAGCATTTGAATATAAGGCACTGGATGCCAAGGGAAAGCAGCTTAAGGGCGTGATTGAGGCGGATACCGCCAGACACGCCCGCAGCCAACTGCGCGATCAGCGCATGATGCCCTTGGAAATACTGCCTGTTACTGAAAAAGAAGCCAAAGCTAAGAGCAGCAGTTTTTCGTTTTTCAAACGTGGCATTTCAGTTGCTGAATTAGCTTTGATCACCCGCCAAATTGCGACCTTAGTGGCCGCGGGTTTACCGATTGAAGAATCCCTTAAAGCCGTTGGTCAGCAGTGCGAGAAAGATCGTCTCGCGAGCATGATTATGGCGGTACGTTCTCGGGTGGTGGAAGGTTATAGTCTGGCCGATTCCTTGGCTGAATTTCCGCATATTTTCGATGATTTATACCGTGCCATGGTGGCCTCGGGTGAAAAATCCGGTCACTTAGAAGTGGTGCTTAATCGTCTGGCGGATTATACCGAGCGACGCCAACAGCTTAAATCTAAGCTGACCCAAGCCATGATTTATCCCGCGGTTTTGACCACAGTAGCGATAGGGGTGATTTCAATCCTGCTAGCAGCGGTTGTGCCTAAAGTGGTCGGACAGTTTGAGCACATGGGCGCTGAGCTTCCCGCCTCGACCCGATTTTTGATCTCGGCCTCTGACTTTGTGCAAAACTATGGTGTGTTTGTGGTCATCGCCTTCGTGCTGCTGTTCGCACTCTTTAGGCGCATGTTAAAGTCACCTGCGTTTAGGATGAAGTACGATAATTTTTTATTGAGCATGCCGGTTGTTGGCCGCGTGAGTAAGGGATTAAATACGGCGCGTTTTGCGCGGACGTTAAGTATTTTATCCGCCAGTTCAGTACCTTTGCTCGATGGGATGCGTATCGCCAGTGAAGTGTTGCAGAATATGCGAGTGCGGGCCGCAGTTGACGATGCGACTGCACGCGTGCGGGAAGGAACTAGCTTAGGTGCAGCGTTGACTAATACTAAGTTGTTTCCGGCTATGATGTTATACATGATTGCGTCGGGCGAGAAGAGTGGTCAACTTGAGCAGATGTTAGAGCGGGCCGCCGATAACCAAGACAGGGAATTCGAAGGTAACGTCAACATAGCATTGGGTGTATTCGAGCCTATGCTGGTGGTCAGTATGGCGTGTGTTGTGCTCTTTATCGTGATGGCAATTTTGCAGCCAATTTTAGCCTTGAATAACTTGATTAGCGGTTAATTTTTGAATTTATGGATTATGACCAAGTCGATTGGCATAGGATTTTTTAGGAGAAGTAGTCGATGCAAATGAACAAGAAACATCAAGGTTTTACCTTACTCGAAGTGATGGTTGTTATCGTGATTTTAGGGATTTTAGCCTCTATGGTTGTGCCTAACTTGATGGGTAACAAAGATAAGGCTGACCAACAAAAAGCCGTGTCTGACATAGTTGCACTCGAAAATGCCTTAGATATGTATAAGTTAGATAACGGTGTCTATCCATCGACCGAACAAGGCTTAGAAGCATTAGTGCAAAAGCCTACGATTTCGCCTGAGCCACGTAACTACCGTGAAGATGGTTATGTAAAACGTTTGCCAGAAGATCCATGGCGCAATAACTACCTGTTGTTAAGCCCTGGCGAAAACGGCAAGTTAGATATTTTCAGTGCAGGCCCCGATGGTCAACCAGGTACCGAAGATGACATCGGTAACTGGAATTTACAGAATTTCCAATAAGATGCTAAAGCTGCGTCACGCTGGTTTCACCTTAATGGAGGTGATGCTAGTGATTTTGTTGATGGGGCTCACGGCTGCGGCCGTGACTATGTCTATCGGCAATTCTGGGCCGCAACAGGCCTTAGATAGAACGGCGCGGCAGTTTATTGCGGCCACTGAAATGGTGCTTGATGAAACTGTTTTAAGTGGCCAGTTTATTGGTATTGTGATTGAGAAAACTAGTTATCAGTTTGTTTTTTATAAAGAAGGTAAGTGGGAGCCTTTGGATAAAGACAGACTCTTATCTGAAAAGCAAATGGAGCAAGGGGTTGAGCTGAACTTAGTGCTCGATGGTTTACCTTTGGTACAAGAGGATGAGAAAGACGATTCTTGGTTTGAAGAACCGCTGATTGAACCCTCTGCCGATGATAAGAAGAAACACCCTGAGCCACAGGTCATGCTATTCCCGAGCGGTGAAATGAGCGCTTTTGAGCTGACGTTTATCGCTAAAACTAACAAAGGCCAGCAGGCCGAAACGTTAGTGGTCGGTGATGCGCTGGGCAGATTAACCATAGGGCGCCCCGATGAAACGCGTTAAGGGCATGACCCTACTCGAAGTGATTGTGGCCCTTGCCGTATTTTCGATTGCGGCCGTGTCTATCACTAAAAGTTTGGGCGAGCAGATGGCAAACATGCCGATTCTGGAATCGCGCACTTTGGCACAGTGGGTGGCTGATAATCAGATGGTCGATGCCAGACTTGATCCACAGTTTCCTGAAATCGGTAAAAAAGAAGGTCAAGTTGAGCTCGCAGGAAAGGATTGGTATTGGCGTAAAGAAGTGGTGAAAACGACGGACGATAATTTTCGTATGATCC
Source organism: Shewanella sp. DW31 (assembly GCF_015767295.1). NCBI lineage: Bacteria > Pseudomonadati > Pseudomonadota > Gammaproteobacteria > Alteromonadales > Shewanellaceae > Shewanella > Shewanella sp. DW31. The sequence goes on along the minus strand of NZ_JADWMP020000018.1, from coordinate 34,111 downwards.
GCATTAGTGTGAGTGAAGACGAACGATATCAGCGTATTGCCGCACAAGTGAGCAGTTATGTACTTAAAACTAACTAGTGCGCAGCGGGGATTCACCCTGTTGGAAATGCTGATCGCCATCGCGATTTTCGCCATGATAGGTTTGGCTTCTAATGCGGTACTCAGCACAGTGCTGACTAACGATGAAGTGACGCGCGCTTTTTCAACTCGGCTTAAAGCTCTACAACAAGGCTTTGGTGCGATTGAGCGTGATCTCGCGCAAATGGTGGCGCGCACGCCAAGATTACTCGAAGGTGGTCGAGGTTCGACCGTCTTCCAAACGGGCAATGATATCTTAGATTCGGAATCAGAAGCCTTAGTGTTTTACCGCTTAGGCTGGTTAAATCCCGACGGTTTATTACCGCGAGGCAGCTTACAGTCGGTGGCGTATGTGGTGCATGAAGGGCGGCTGGAACGTTGGTATTTTCCTTATCCTGAGCCTGAATTTGGCGCCGAGCCGATTAAGACAGTGATTATCGACAAAGTGCTGTCGGTGGAATATTCCTTCTTCATGGAAGACAAGTGGGAGCGTAAAGTCGAGGCGACTAAGTTGCCTAAAGCGATCGCCATGGAGATTGAGATTGAAGGTTTAGGCAAGATCCAACGTAAGTTCTTGTTGCCGCTGGGTGCTGTTGCACCAGAAAAGTCTAAGGATGACGATAATAAAGACGAAAATCCTGACGATACGAACAAAGATAAAGACAAAGATGGAGATGGAGTCGATGATGGCTCGGGGAACGATCCTGGTGACGGTTCTGGTGATCCAGGTGATGGCGACCCTGAAGATGAGGGCCGCGAATGAGAACCCAATCTCGGTCTAAACAGCGTGGTGTCGCACTGATAGTTGTGCTCTTGATAGTTGCCATGGTGGTGATCATCGCGACAAATATCACAGGCCGTAATCAGTTATCCATGCGTCGAACGTTGAACTTGGCCCAGTACGATCAAGCCTATTGGTATGCGATTTCTGCCGAAGAACTGGCGAAGAAGATTTTAAAACAAGATTTAGACGACTCGGAAGGTCGAGTCCACAGGCAACAATATTGGGCCATGGCCGATGTTGTGTTTCCGGCTGAATACGGTGAAATTGCTGGCAAGATCACTGATATGCGCGCCTGTTTTAACTTAAATGCCTTGTCTGTGACTACGAAAGAGGTGGAAAACAGTCAACCTAAGCTGCCGCTGGCGGCGAAGCAATATAAGGCCTTGTTGGTGAGTTTAGGGATGGACGACTTTAGTGCGGACCGTCTGACCCAGACCTTAAAAGATTATATCGATGAAGACACCACTGCTAGCCCTTATGGTGCCGAAGATGCGGAATACGAAGCGCGAAATGTGCCTTACCGTGCGGCCAATACACTGATGAATCATCGCAGTGAATTACGGGCAGTGATGGGATACACCCAAGATATCTATTTGAAACTCTTGCCCTATGTGTGCGTTATCCCAGGTAATGACAGACAATTACTGAATGTGAATACCTTGGAAGTAGAGCAAGCGGCACTGTTAGCTGGCATGCTCGAAAATCAGATTTCGGTAGGAGAAGCAGAAAGTATCATTAACCAACGCCCCGGTGATGGCTTTGCCAAAATCGAAGATTTTTATGAAAGCTCATCCATGGGCTCGATCAAGTGGGAAGGTGCCATGAAGTCGAGCTTTGTCATCGATAGCCAATATTTTTTATTGGCCTCGGGGGCGAAGGTTGATAACGCCGTATTTAGAATGGAAAGTGTGCTCAAAAAGAGCGGCGGCAATAAAATGGAAGTGCTCACCCGTCAGTTTGGTGGCCAAAAATAATGGCAGTGCTCACCCGGCCGGGTTTGATGTTGGTGGGCAAAAATAATGGAAGTGCTCACCCGGCAGGGTTTGATGTTGGTGGACAAAAATAATGGCAGTGCTCACCCGTCAGGGTTTGATGTTGGTGGCCAAAATAATGGAAGTGCTCACCCGGCAGAATCTGGTGGACAAAAATAATAGCAACGAGCTCAGTCACGCTTTCTTGACTGGGACTGGTGGAGAAAAACTGTGAGTGAACGGCTATTTATTCGCTTAGGCAGAACAGCAGAGCAAGCGTGCTCTTGGCTCGTTTGGTCGGAGCAAGAACAGGAAATTATCGCCTCTGGCGAGCTCGCCAATGCCCAAGGTTTGTCGACCTTAACTGAGCGTGCGGGCAATCGTCCCGTCGATGTGTTAGTGCCCGCCGCGGCAATGACGCTCACTAGTGTGCATTTGCCCGAAAAAGGTCAACGCCAAGCCTTGAAAGCCTTGCCTTTTATGCTCGAAGAAGCCTTAGCCGATGATGTCGATGCTATGCATTTTACTGTTGGTCCACGTGACGGTGATGCCTTAAGTGTGGTCGCAGTGGCCCATGAGCAAATGCAGACTTGGCTGAGTTGTTTGACCGAAGCGGGTTTAAAAGTGAAGCGCATTGTGCCTGATTGTTTAGCCTTGCCATTGCAAGAGTGCCAATGGGCGGCAATGAATTTTGGCAATGAGCTATTGCTGCGTACCGGATTAGCTTCGGGCCAGAGCTTACCTCTGCCTTGGTTGCCAATTGCGTTAGAACAACTTAAGCCAGTGCAAGGTGAGGTCTCAGTTGCCAGTTATACCGAGATGCAACTCGAGGGTGTCGAGCTTAAGCCGCAGTCACTTGAGCTACCTATGTTAGTGTTAGCCCGCGGTATTTTGCATGCGCCAGTGAATTTACTGAGCGGCGTTTACACGCCGAAGCGTGAATACAGCAAACAGTTGATGATGTGGAAAAGTGCGGCCATCGTTATTGCCATCGCTTGTGTGCTGGCCTTAGTGAATAAAGGGCTGACTATACATCAAGTCAATGGTCAGATTGCCGATCTTAAAGCCCAGAGTGAATCCATTTATCAGCAAGTGATCCCGGGAAATTCGCGCATTGTTAACCTACGTTCGCAGATGGAAAGTCAGTTACGTGCATTGCAGGGACAGGGCAGTGGTGCCGAGTTTTTTGCCATGCTCGATGGTTTACAGGATGCCTTTAAGCAAGTGCCTGAACTTAAACCTAATAGCCTAAGATTCGAAAGCGCGCGTAACGAGATCCGTATGCAAGTGAGTGCGAAAAATTACGCGCAGATCGAGAAGTTTAAAGAGATTGTCGGTCGTCGTTTTCAACTCGACGGCGGCACTATGAATAGCGGTGAAGAGCAAGTCACCAGTACCTTAACCTTGAGGAGCAAATAAGATGGATAATTTGCGGACTTGGTGGCAAGGGCTCGCATCGCGCGAGCAGCAGTTAGTAGGCTTTTGCTCGGTATTCTTAGTTATAGGTATTTTTTATTGGGGTGTTTGGACGCCTATTGCCAATGCTGAAGCCGATGCATTACGTAACCTCAATGCACAGCAACAGACGTTGAACTATGTAAAACAAACGGCGAATAAAATAGCGAGTCTTAAGCAGAATGGTGCTAAGCCAACGACGTCGGGCAGTTTAAGCTCAGTGGTTAACCAAACTGCAGGCAATTATGGGTTAGTGATTACTCGCATGCAGCCCCAAGGCGATAAAATCCAAGTGTGGATGGACGATGTTCCTTTTGATGCCTTGTTAGGTTATTTGAGTGAGTTAGTACAGAAGAAAGGACTTTCACTCGAAAGTGTTGATTTGGCTGAGGCCGATGTACCTGGCTATGTCAAAGTGAGACGTATCCAATTAGCGCAATAAATTAAGGTGTAGCTGTGAGTTTGATAAAAAAAGTCATCATAGGCGTACTGATTTATTTAATATTTTTAGTCGTTCTATTCCCCGCTAAGATTGCGATAGCGTTAGCCCCATTGCCCGCGAATATCAGTGTTTCGGGTGTAAGTGGCAGTATTTGGTCTGGCAGCATAGAAACCTTAAGTATGCCGCAGCGTCAGGTAGAGCAAGTGCGTTGGGATCTGAGTCCTTGGGCGCTATTTTTAGGTAAAGTGAAAGTGGATTTTCAAGTGGGCAGCCGCGCAACACCTGTCAGTGCTAAGGGATTAATTTCTTGGTCTATGGGAGGCTTAAGTGCGCAGGGTTTACGTTTCGAAGCGCCAGATAGCTTTTTACTCGGCAATGCAAAACTGCCCTTTAAAACCGAAATCACCGGTGAAGTCAGTTTGTTGGTCGAGACGCTAGAGCAAGGTAAGCCTTGGTGTGAACAGTTGTCTGGTAAGCTGTTTTTGAATCAAACCAATGTTAAGAATCAGTTTGGTAACTATCCTCTAGGTAATATTGAACTCGGACTGAGTTGTGTCGAAGGCAAAGCGCAATTGGCCACAGATGAAACTAAGAACCAGCTTGGTATTGTTGGTACATTACAGTTAGATGAAGGCAATATGGTGAAGGTTGGGGCTAAGATTAAAGAAACGGCAGAGCAACCGGAAGATATGCGTGAGTCGCTGAATATTTTAGGTAAGCGTGGTGCGGATGGTTATTTCCCTGTGGTATATCAGGGGCGGATTCCTGGGTTATAGGCTGTTTTAGATGAGCACTTAAACTTAATGTGAGTGCTCAGATGTGAAGGGCGTAATGCGAGAGTTGCGATTAAATGTCCGATCATAAAACAATGCGATGAATAGAAACGAAGGCACCTTAGGTGCCTTTTTTATAGCCTTTTTATCGCGTTAGATCAGTCAGTAGTGAGTGATAGTCGGTAATCGCGGGGAAATCGTGAAAGACTTTGATTGGTTTTTTACTGTCTGGGTTAGCAATCCCTAATTGATGACCCACACCGGCAAGTTTTGCGGCCTTGAGTATGGGTTCGCTGTCGTCGATAAAGAGACAGCGACTTGGTTCAAGGTTGAATTGCTTAAACAAGGTCAGCCAAAATTGTGGGTGTTCCTTAGGGTAACCTGTCTCGTGGCTAGAAATCATGTCATCGAGCCCTGCTGCCAGCTCGGTATGTTCAAGCTTTAGGGCGAGACTCTTAGGATGCGCATTGGTCACCAAAATCCGCTGTTTACCCGCAGTGGCTAAGGCCGTTAAAAACGGCATACTGTCTTGGCGCAGCTGAATGCGATCCACCAAAGTGCGATGCAAACCCATAATGTCGAGCTGCAGTTGCTCCTGCCAATAATCGAGACAGTACCAATCGAGTGTGCCTACGACTTTCTCATAGGCGTTCACAACTAATTGCTGCGCTTCGTTGTGGCTCACACCTTGCTGTCGACTCAATTCCTGCGGTACTAAATTCAGCCAAAAATGATTGTCGAAGTGCAAATCCAATAGGGTGCCATCCATATCGAGCAGAACCGTATCGATAGTCTTCCAGTTAAACATGGGTATTTCCTATTTTTGCAAAACTGAATCACGCTTAGCATTGATTGTTGCACTGCGTAATACTCAGTGATGACGATGATTCGAGTCACTTGTATGCTCAAATCTTTGTGCTAGTCTTGGATGATTAATTATTTTTAGTCTGAAAATTAAGCGGTTGGATATGGATATCTGTTCTTTTGCCCTATTAGCTCAAGTTTCAAACTCCCTTAGTTTACAGCAAGAGTTGAATGCTTTGCTGCAACAAGACTGGTTACCCCATGTAAATCAGCGTAATTATATGGGGGGTTGGGATGTTCTCGTCTTACGCTGTGCTGCAGAGTATCGCGGTGCTCATCCTATCTTGCAAGCCTTCTCAATTTCTACTGGTCAGCACTGGCAAGATTTGCCTCAACTCGAATCGAGCCCTGCGTTATGCCATTTTCTGCAATCTTTAGCCTGCCCAGTGAAATCCGTGCGTTTGATGCGCTTACATGCGGGGGCAGAAATCAAACCCCATAGAGATCAAGGACTCTGCCTAGAACAAGGCGAGGCAAGATTACATTTGCCACTGCAAACGAATGAGCAACTCAACTTTTACGTGGACGATAAACGTGTACCCATGCAGGCCGGAGAGCTCTGGTATATCAATGCCGACCAAGTCCATTGGGTTGAAAATAAAGGGCAGGATGCGCGGATCAATTTAGTGATTGATTGCGAGGTCAATACTTGGTTAAGGGAGTTAATCGATGCTGCAAAGATCAGCGCTTGAATTAGGGCATAGTTTGGATATAGCTGTATTAACTCAGTTTGCTAATGCGCTACTGCTGTCAACCTCAGCAGGGGAGTCTAAACGGCTCATTGATCCCATGCTGAAGCAGTTGTGCCAAATAGCGGCAGTGGAGTTACACCCCGAGTCTTTTTTGGATACTGAGGCGAGCCATACGCCTTTTGGTAAGGCGGTGTCACTCACTACCGCGGCGCAGTGTGCCGAAGATTCCGAGCGGGGCCGAGTCTTTATACAAGGGATTTATCAAGCAATACAAGATCGTCTAAAGGCTCATCCCGGGCAGATTGTGAACATCTTGTATGCGGGTACAGGACCTTTTGCCTGGTTGTTATTACCATTACTGCCGCTGTTTTCTGCCAGTCAGATTCAAGTCACCTTGCTCGACATTCACCCTGCCTCGTTAGATAAAGTCACTAAGCTTATTGAACACTTTGATTTAGCAGATCGTGTGGCAACGTATGTCTGTTCCGACGCCACAGTTTGGCAACCAGAAGCAGCAGTAAAGTTCGATATGATAGTCTCTGAAACCATGAAGCATCTACTGCAACAGGAGCCTCAAGTCCAGATATTCAGCCACTTACAGGCGTATCTTGCGGATGGCGGCGTGCTCATCCCGCAAAATATTGAGTTAGACGCTTGGCTTGAGTGTCGTACTGTGCAGGATTTTGTGGAGACGCATTATTTAGGGCCTTTGTTTGCACTCAACCTGCAAACTGCGCGCTTACTTGCCAGTGGAGACCGTAGCTTCTTGGCTGGTACTTTACTGCTCCCCGATTTCAGCCCGAGTGCGGTAACGCTTAAGTTCACGACTTCCATTCAAGTCTATGGTAATTCCACGCTGAGCGAATACCAATCTCAACTCACGTTACCTCGATATCGACGTGAACATTGGCTTAAGCCACTCTCATGCCTTGCTTTTCGATATGAGCAGGGTACTCATCCCGATTTTGTGTTTGATGTTATAGAGCAAAAACCAGTGCTGGTGTCGAGTGACGATCTGAGCTGCTTAGGCATTTATCATTTGCAGCGGCTTTGGCAAAAGATACAGCTACGCAAACGGGGAGTGCCATTCACTGAACTGGCTAATGAATGGCACTTAGATAAAACCTTGCTGGATCTTTGTGGAATAGGGCTAGAGCCGGGTCTAAGAGCTTTATATCAAAACGATCATCAGTCAGCTTTTGTCGCTTACATTCAGCAAATAGCCAAGCTAACAGCCGCGGATATTGCTGGGATTAATCAGCAATTAGGCGCTATTTCCCATGGATTAACGCCATCGGTCACTGTACCAGAAGTCGAAGACTTCAATTCAGCGGAGGTTGAAGACTCAAATCCGGCGGCGGTACTCAGTGAGTCACAACTCAATTTTTGGCAAAGTGAAGGCTACTTAGTGATCCCGCAAGTACTCACGGCAGAGCAATGCGCCGCAACACGAGATTTTATTTGGCAGCAGTTAGGAGCCAATGAACAAGATCCCACCACTTGGTATCAACCTCATGAGTTTATGCAGAAAATCATGTTGCAACTGTTTCGCCATCCGCAACTGGACGCGAATCGACAAGTCCCCAAAATTCGTCAAGTGTTTGAACAGTTGTGGCAGCGAACGGATTTAGTCATGACAACCGATAGAGTCAGCTTTAATCCACCTGAAACGCCAACTTGGCATTTCCCCGGTCCGGATATGCACTGGGATATGCCGCTACAGCTCCCCGTTAAGTTTGCGACGCAAGGGTTAATTTATTTAACCGACACTGGCGAGGAACAAGGCGCATTCTGTTGTGTCCCCGGATTTCATCTCAAGATAGAGGAGTGGCTTCTCGAACAGAACAAGCCTGATATTGAGCTTCAGCAACAGGATTGGCATCGCTGGCAAGTAAAACCTATAGCGGCTAAAGCGGGCGATTTAATCATTTGGCACCATGCCTTGCCCCACGGCGCCAGTCCTAATCGTGGGACGTTACCGCGAATGGTGCAATACATTAATTTTTATCCTATGGCTTCCTAATGGTTGATTTTAAAGAACAACAGCAACGCTATTGGTTGTTAGTTCATAATCCAGCCGCCCTGAGGGAGCTTGGCAAGGTTATGACTCTCACCAACTTTTGCCAATATTTGCGGCTTTTTTGGCACTTACCAGACTGTGGCGATGATACGTTACTGGCCATTTTACATACTGGTAATCGACAAAGGATAGAGCCGGATTATTCACTCTTCTGCCAGTTTTGGGCGCCAGCAGACTATGACCCTAAACGCAGAGTATTAGAGTGGCTGTCCGCCGCAGAAAAACCGATTCATCCTTTCTACTCGGAGCATATTTCTGCAGTGCGGGGGCAGTTATTGTCCGCTTTGATCAAACCCCAAACTGCTCTGTTACCAGCGCCAAATCTTTCTGGGCTAGTAGAACAAGTGCAGCCTGCCGGATTTATATTTCACCTCTCTCGCTGTGGATCTACCTTAGTGTCGCGCAGTTTTGCGGGGTTATCTAAATGCAGGGCGTTATCTGAATCGCCTTTACTGACTCAAGTGCTATTGGACAGGAGCCTATCAGATACTGAAAGACGTGCAGCTTTAATATTTTGCATTAATACCCAAGGTCAGTTGTTTCATCCTGAACAGCATTTGTTGATTAAATGGAATGCGTGGGATTTGCAGTTTTGGCCATTGATCCTATCACTTTATCCTCAAGTTCCCGTGTTATTGCTACTTAGGGACCCCGTCGAGATCTTAGCCTCACAGCAAAAGTCTGCTGGATATCATATGGTGCGACAACCTTCTCGACCTTTATTCCTTAAATTATCAGTACCAGAGGAGGGGGAGTCGATACTGGATTATCAATGTAAGGTATTGCGCTTGTTATTGGGTTATGGGTTAGAGATGAGTCAGCGTAACCAAGTGATGGTCGTGGATTATCAGGAGTTGTTACCCGCGATAGCGAATAAAATCGCAAACTGGTTTTCGTTGGCTCTCTCTAAAGAAGAGTGCAGCCAAGTCGAACAATGTCAGTTAATACACTCTAAAACAGCCACGCAACCCTTTATAGCTGATTCACCATCTAAGCAAAGTTTTTTTACTGTTATTCAAAGGCAACAGATCTATCGTTATTGCACGCGGTCATATCGTTACTTTTTTTAAACTAAAAATTAACATCCTCTTGTTTTTTATCGAGAGATAAACTAGCTTTACTTAGTTATTTATGGATTAAAAACATCAATGATATTAAAGTTTTTACTCTAGGGATGGGAAATGAAACTATATACTATCAATAATTTAATCGCTTTATTAGGCGAACATATCACATTGACTGACTCTCAAGGCAGTCGTCTTCAATTGGTTATTCATAGTGTCGAACAAGGTGTACAAAGAGCTCCACAATGGGAGGCCTTTGCACTCTATTTGTTAGGGCAGGAAAATATTCGGGTCCCTCAAGGTAGTTATTTGTTTGAGCATCCAGCATTAGGGGCTGAAACTTTATTTATAAGCCCTAAAAGTCAGTTGGAATATGAAATTGTATTTAATCGAAGAGTCGATTAAGGCTGCCACTCCATGAGCAAATATACCTCATTTGCTGTGCTTTTATATTTGAAACCAAGTTTTTCGTACCATCGACGAGCAGGGTTGTGTTGTTCAACGTGAATGGTAATTGGTTTTTGCAGTTGCTGTGCTTGTACAAAGAGTGATTGAAATAAATAAGTACCTATTTTCTGTCGTTGGTACTCAGGTAATAGGCAGATATCGACAATGCGAATTTCGGTTGTCCAATGATCAATAAATAAACGACCCGCCGCAGTGTGATTTACAAGAATAATATCAAATCGTTCGGTGCAGTAGTGTGTGGTGTAGTGATGTAGTTGTGCCGAAAACTGCTGTGTTAAAAAAGCGGCTTTTTGCTCTGGAGAAAAAGGAGCTTGTGTTAGTTCGTGCTCTCTGCTGGATGCATAAAGTTGTAATAAAAAAGGGAGATCGCTCTGCTGATAAAGTCGGAGTTGCACTCTGGTTTGCAAGTCAGTCATGGATTGATCCTAGTTAATGATGCGGGCTGTTGTAATGTAAAAGTTAATCCTAACCCGAGTCGTGAAAAGATAAAAGGAGAGTGCAATGGAACCATTTTTGAGTGAGATTAGAATGTTTAGTTTTGAGTGGGCACCCAAAGGTTGGGCGAAGTGCGATGGCAGCTTGATGTCTATTGCACAAAATAATGCGCTATTTGCCTTACTCGGTGTGCAGTTCGGAGGCAATGGTACAACTACCTTCGCACTGCCGGATTTACGTGGCCGCGCGCCAGTGCATGTGGGTGTTAGCGATCGAAATTCACCAAGCTATTCAACTTTTAAAATAAGCGCCGTGGGTGGAACCGAAAATGTGTCCCTAACACAATCACAAATGCCCGCACACAATCACCTAGTGGCAGCATCAACCGTTTCTGGCACAGTTAAACCTTTGGCTAACGATATTATTGGTGCAGGTCTCAACAAACAAAACGGGCAACCTTCACACGTTTATGCACCATATAATCCTGCTACTCAGGTTCCATTAGCTACCGATGTTGTCAGCGTGCAGGGCGCGGGCGCGGCTCACCAAAACTGCCAGCCATCACTGGCGATAAATTTCTGTATTGCCGTGCAAGGCATATTCCCTTCGCGCAACTAGTCGCGACAAGCACTAAAGGCGAATTTAAAGGAGATTACGATGAGTGAAGCTTTTATCGGCGAGGTCCGCGTATTTGGCGGAAATTTCGCTCCCGTGAATTGGCACCTGTGTGACGGTTCTTTGTTAGCGATAAGCGAGTACAACGCGCTATTTGCATTGATTGGTACCGTTTACGGTGGCGATGGTATGAATACCTTTGGTATTCCAGATTTGCGTGGTCGTTTGCCGGTGGGGCAAGGGCAGGGGCCGGGGTTAACCAATCGAATTATCGGGCAGAGTTTCGGCAATGAAAGTGTGAGCCTGGTGACCAATCAACTCCCTGCGCACAATCATGCTTTTAATACAACGGCAGATGCTGCAACTGCATCGTCACCCGCTAATGGGGTATTTGCTGCCCAAACCGATGGCGACAAGATTTATGTCGCAGCGAATGGTACTAATCAGCCTGCGGTGTTGGCAGCAAACTCGGTTGTACAAACTGGCGGAAGCCTGCCCCACGATAACATCATGCCATCGCTCGGCATTAGCTACATTATTTGTCTTAACGGCATATTCCCATCCAGAAACTAAACCCTATTAAAAATGAAGGAGTTTCCACATGGCTGATCCATTTGTTGGTGAAATTAGAATGATGGCAAATACATATGCACCATACGGCTGGGCGTATTGTAATGGGCAGGCAATCGCGATACAGCAAAATACCGTATTGTTTTCAGTGATTGGTATTGCGTTTGGTGGCAATGGCACGACCATGTTTAATCTACCTGATTTTCGTAGTGCAGCGCCGATTGGTACCGGGCAAGGTCCAGGTTTAGCGCAGGTTGTGATTGGTGAGTTTACAGGTGAAGCCGATGTGACACTTACCTCTGGTACCATTCCTGCTCACACCCATACGTTGAGTGGTAAAACTATGTTGGGTGATCAATCGATTCCAGCAAACAATTTATATTTAGCTGCTGACGGAGGGGGGGGAGGCACTGAAAATCTGTTTTACATGCTGCCAGGCACAACTACACCCGACACAAACTTGTCACCCAATTGTATTAGTAGCTCAGGTTCCGGTTCATCACATCCAAACGCACAACCCTTTTTGACATTGGGCTTTTGTATTGCTTTGCAGGGTGAGTACCCTGCGCGCAATTAATCCAGTGCTTAAAAAGGAGTCATCACTATGGCTCCCTTCCCTTGGTGATTGCACTATGAACAATGTAATAAAAGTTCTGCTCCTGTTTTTTTGTTTTTTTCCAGTAGTGGCTTTGGCAAAAGTAGAATCTATTTCTTTCATGAATTTTTCGGTATCAGTAGATTTTCATTTACAAAAAAATGGACTGTACAAACTGCGCGGTTCATCGTTTGAAGTGCAGTTTGCGCCGCGTCTTATAGTAAAGACTGCTCGCGCCGTCACAGCTGCTGAATTGGCAGTATTAATACCTAATGCAACAGAAATTACGGATGTATTTTTGTTAACAGAGACCCGCTACTTTTTGATTGCTTTTGCCCGAGAAGAAGAGTCTTTTGCCGCATTAAGAAAATTACAGGCCTTGCCTTCTATTCTTTTGGTACAACCGGACTTACAACAGAAAAGGGCAACCGCTGAGTTTGTTGATACTGAGTTTGCTGGTGCACCCATTCTCGCCGTGGGATTACCCGTTTATCTTGAGCGTGCTCAACAGGAATCTGTATGGCCGAGTAATGGCGGTGCTGGGGTGACGGTAGCAGTAATTGATGATGGTTTTATGTTGCGACACTCGGAGTTTGCACATCTCAATACCAGCATTTACTACGATTTTGCCGCACGAGAATTAATGCAAATAAGTGATGAGAAAAAAAAACAGGTATCAGCAAAACACGGCACTAAAGTATTGGGCATTTTATTTGGCGAACATAATCAGCATGAACCCGAAGGTTTGGTGCCCAACGCCAAATTTGTTGGAATCAGCCAGGTGGATACTTGGACAAGCAATACATTGCGGGCTTTCTATATTGCTTATCTTGCTAAGGCTGATGTCATTAACTGCAGTTGGCACAGTGAGTGGTTGATGGAACCAGTGCAGGATGTCGTTGATGAACTGGCAGGCTATGGCCGTGAAGGGAAGGGTATTGCAGTGGTATTTGCGGCTGGCAACCAGAGTAAATTGATCACGTCGGGAATGCACGAAGCAAGTATTGGCAGCGCGATTGTGGTGGGTGCAAGCAATGCAAAAGGAAAGCCATTGATATTTAGTAATTACGGACCCGCTGTTGATATTTGGTCTTACGGACAAAAAACGATTAGTACTGATGAAAATGGAGGCTACAGTTATTTTCTGGGGAGTTCGCTCTCTTCAGTTATCGTATCTGGTTATATAGCCTTGCTAATCGGTGCAGATCAGTCATTAAACCTGACGCAAATACAACACAAGCTAACTCAAATACTGGAATAGGCATGGATCAACAAACCGTTTTACCAGAACAGGATCATGATAAATCAGCCATTGATGAGTTGGACTTTTCTTGTCATTCAAGCGGTAACTTTCCCGGCATATTGGCTGGATTGAAGCTTTCATTAGTCGTCACGAGTTATCAGGCGCACAGATTGTTTTTTGTGCGTTCAAATGGTGTCCAAATTGATGTTAACTTCAAAAATTTTGTGCGCCCCATGGGCATCTCTGTGACGCCGCAACAAATCACTCTGGGTACCTTGAATCAGGTGTGGCGATTTCGACGTAGCGATGATGCATTGGCGCTGCTTGATGACCCGCATGCAGATGCTTGTTATGTGGCAAGTGCCTGTCATACCACTGGCTTAATTAATATTCATGATATCGCCTACGGCAATAAAGGTTTGTGGGTGACTAATAGTGCTTTTTCTTGCCTCGCCACTCTTGAACCGGACTATAGCTTTGTGCCGCGCTGGAAGCCGGATTTTATTTCTGCGCTTGCACCTGAGGATCGTTGCCATTTGAATGGGATGGCATTGTTGGATGGCGAGCCAGCCTATGTCACTACATTTAATCAGTCCGACACAGCAAGATCCTGGCGCGATGGTGCCAAGGATCAGGGAACACTGATTAACATCAAAACCGGTGAGCAGATATTTTCCAATTTGACGATGCCGCATTCACCGCGCTGTTACAACGGATATGTATATTTTTGCGAGTCAGGTCATGGCTTGGTACGCCGCTATGATCCGCGTACTAATGAAGTGGTCGATGTGGTCAAGCTAGCGGGTTTTACCCGAGGAATGGATTTCTTTGGCCCCTTGATGTTTGTGGGGCTGTCAAAAACTCGCTTTAGCTCAGTTGCTGAACCAGCGCCAATTGCGCAACAACTTGAGGAGTCTCAAAGCGGTATCTGGTGTATTAATTTGACCGATCACTCAGTTGTTGGATTTGTGCGCTTTGAAGGCAACATAGATCAAATTTACGATGTTGCTGTGTTATCTGGTGTCATGTACCCGGAGCTGCTATTGCCGGATGATGAACTGTCTATGTCTGTGTTTAATTTTCCGCCTCTGAGTTATGCGCCGAAAATTAAGGAGGGAATTGAATATGTTTAACAATATATTTACCAAGTGCAGTTTGCCATTGTTGTTTTTGGCCTCACCGCTGCAGGCAGCACCATCCATCTCGCTATCATCGAGTCGTATGGTTAATCGCTCACCTAAGGTAGCAATAGAGCAGCAAAAAACACTGCAGCAGCTTGAAGGTGCTGGTGCATTTGCCTCCTTTAGCACTCAGCCTCGCATCCAGCAAAAAGCAGAAGCGGCTCCAGAAGAAGTTAATGTATTGGCTTTTTTGGAACAAAATGGATTGCTCCAATCATCCGAGGTTGTTGCCGCGACGAACAGTGGTAATCTGGATAGTGAGTTTAATAAAAGTCTCAGTGACGTTTTTGTTTGTATGCCGCCTTATTCGTTCTCAGATTGCAAGATTGCATCGATCAATCGGCAGACCCCTTCGGCATCACCGACCAACGCTGACACACTAACCTGGCGCTTTCTTTTTGATATTGCAGTGACAGGCGTGGATGCCTCGGATTTTAACATTGGCGGCACTACAGCCACTATTACTAACATCACCCCAAACACATCTACCGATTACAGTATTACGATATCCGGTGGCGACCTTGCAAGTTTTAATGGCACTGCCAGCATTAGCCTGAAGCCTACAGGTCAGTATGATATTAGGCTTGTTGCCCCTGGGTTGACTCCCCCAGATGATCTAATGGTTCCAGGCGTAAGAGGGGTTAATAACAATTCTTATGTGGTGAGTAACAATGTTGCACCCACTGATATCTCCCTAACCAGTACCAGTGTCAACCAAAGTGGCGGTACTAACGCTGTAGTGGGAACATTAAGTAGCACCGACGCTGATGTTGGTGACTCCCATACTTACACTTTAGTATCTGGTGCAGGCGACACCAATAACGCCAGTTTTAACATCAGTGGTTCTTCCCTGCGTGCAAACAATGCTGCTTTGCTTACTGCGGGCACTTACAACGTGCGTGTGCGAACAACTGACAATGCCAGCGCGACTTACGACGAAGCCTTCACAATCACTGTGGTCGATAATGTGCCACCGGCCGTGACCTCAATTACCCTGAGCGGCTCACCTGCAAATACCGCCACCAGTGTCGATTTTGTGGTTGCCTTCGATACCTCGGCCAATAACATCTCGATTGATGACTTCCAACTGACCTCCACAGGTGGGGCGGCTGGCACAATCTCTGCTGTCTCGGCATCCTCTGGTACCAGCGTCAATGTGACGGTTAACGGTATTAGTGGTAATGGCACGCTCCGTCTGGATTTGAAATCGTCCACCAATATCAGCGATAGCATAGGTAACGCTGGCCCCGCTGCTTACACCAGCGGTTCTGTCCACAACGTCGCCATTCCCACCGCGCCTACGGTCCCAACTATAGGGACGGCTACTGCTGGTGATGGTCAAGTTAGCGTTACTTTCACTGCGCCCAGCAATAACGGCGGCTCGGCGATCACGACCTATACCGCAACGGCTAATCCCGATGGTGCATTTGGTACCTGTGCTGGGCCAGCGGCCTGTACTGCAACAGTAACAGGATTGGATAACGGCACTGCTTATACTTTTACCGTGACTGCAACGAACGGAGTAGGCACCAGCGTTGCTTCCGGCGCTTCTAACTCTGCCATCCCTAAAGGCAATCAAACCATTACCTTTACCCAGCCTTCTGCACAAAACTTTGGTACTACGCCAACCCTTACAGCCACAGCAGACTCTGCAACAGGAACTGATAATTTAACAGTCAGCTTCAGCTCATCTACCACAGGAGTTTGTACCATCAGTAGCGGCGGTAACCTGGCATTTGTGACCGCCGGTAGCTGTACTATCGATGCTGACCAAGCGGGCGACTCTGCTACCAACCCTGCCCCGACGGTATCCCGAACCTTTACTGTGAATGCCGTCGTTCCCAGTGCCCCAACTGTTGGTACTGCGACCGCAGGTGATACTCAGGCCACTGTGACCTTTTCGGCGCCTGCCAATAATGGCGGCGCCCCGATCCTTGCAGGTGGTTACACCGTCACCGCTAATCCTGGGGGTGCAACCGGCACGGGTTCAAGTTCGCCCATTACCGTAACGGGTTTGATTAATGGTTTGGCCTATACCTTTACGGTGACCGCGACCAACTCGGCGGGGACGGGTGCAGCATCGGCAGCTTCCAACTCGATCATTCCGGCATCACCACAGACGATTACCTTTGCTAATCCAGGAACACGGAACTTTGGTACTTCGCCAACGCTGACCGCAAGCTCATCGGCAGGTGGTGGTTATGTTGTCACTTTCACCTCATCTACCACCAGTGTTTGTACTATTACCAGTGGCGGTGTGTTGACCTTTATAACGACAGGAACCTGTACGGTCAATGCGGATCAGGCGGGCGATTTGTCTTTCCTGGCTGCACCGCAGGTGAGCCAGTCTTTCAGCGTTAGCCCCGTAGTTCCCGGTGCACCAACCATAGGGACAGCAATCGCTGGTGATACCCAGGCAAGTGTTGCCTTTGTTGCCCCAGTGAATATTGGTGGCTCGGCGATTACTGGTTATACCGTGACGGTAAATCCGGCGGATGTCGTTCCAGTATTGGGTGCTTCATCGCCGATTGTGGTGACAGGTTTAACCAATGGTGTGGCTTACACCTTTACCGTCACTGCCGATAATGTGGCGGGTACTGGCTCTGCATCGGCCGCATCCAACTCGATTACTCCGGCTGCTATTCAGACCATCACTTTTGCTGCCCCAAGTGCACAGAACTTTGGTACTACGCCAACATTAACGGCTACAGCTGATTCAGGCTTAACACCTGTCTTTACTTCATCCACTACGGGCGTTTGTACTATTACCTCCGGTGGTGCACTGACCTTTGTGACGGCAGGTAGCTGTACTATTAATGCAGATCAAGCAGGTAATAGTAGCTATTTACCAGCAACACAGGTGAGCAGAACCTTTGCGGTAAATGCTGTCGTGGCTGGAGCGCCAACCATAGGAGCCGCAATCGCTGGGGATAGCCAAGCGGTTGTTAGCTTCACTGCACCGATATTTAATGGCGGTTCATCAATTACGGCTTATACAGTGACATCTAGCCCCGGTGGTTTTACGGGTTCGGGAGCAGGATCTCCAATTACAGTTACAGGGCTTTCAAATGGTACGGCCTATACATTTAGTGTTACTGCGGCGAATACTGTGGGAAGTGGTAATGCTTCAAGTGCGAGTAACTCTGTGACGCCAAATGGTGCACCGACTATTAGTGGTTCGCCGATATTAATAGTGAATCAGGATGCTTCGTACCAGTTTACGCCAACAGCGTCTGACTCTGTGGGAGATACACTTAGCTTTAGTATTAGTAATAAACCTACGTGGGCAACGTTTAATACCGCGACAGGCATGTTGTCTGGTATTCCATTAAATCAAGATGTTGGTGTGACTAACGGAATTGTTATCAGCGTTTCTGATGGCGCTTTATCCGCGAGTCTACCAGCGTTTAATTTAACTGTGACGAACGTCAACGATGCACCGACGATTAGTTCTATGGCTATGACTGCAGCGACCCAAGATGCAGCGTATAGCTACATCTTTGCGGCTGCGGATACTGATGTGGGCGATGTACTTACGTTAAGCGCGATAACTAAGCCTAGCTGGCTAAGCTTCAACGCCGCGACTGGTGTATTAAGCGGCACGCCTACAAATGCTGATGTGGGTTCTCACCCAGTGACGCTGAGGGTGACAGACGCAGATGGCTTAACGGCTGACCAATCCTTCATGGTTATTGTGACCAACGTCAACGATGCACCTGTGATTAGCTCTCCAGCCATCACTACAGCAACTCAAGATATAGCTTATAGTTACACAGTGATCGCTACCGACTTAGATGTGGGTGCTGTGTTAACCCTCAGTGTAGTGACCAAACCGAGCTGGTTGAGTTTCAACTCGGTGACAGGTTTACTCAGTGGTACGCCGAGCAATGCGGATGTGGGCAGTCATGCTGTGTTACTGCGAGTGACGGACGCTGACGGATTAACAGCAGATCAATCGTTTAGTATTACAGTCACTAATAGCAACGATGCACCTACCATCACTTCAACAGAAACTACGGCCGCTGTGCAAGACGCTGTTTACAGCTATACCTTTGCCGCTACAGATGTCGATGTGGACGACGTACTGACATTTAGTGCGGTGACGATACCAAGCTGGTTGAGTTTCAACTCGGTGACAGGTTTACTCAGTGGTACGCCGAGCAATGCGGATGTGGGCAGTCATGCTGTCACCTTACGAGTGACGGACACGGATGGCTTAACGGCTGAGCAGTCCTTTAGCATTACAGTGACTAACGTTAACGATGCGCCTGTTGCGACGAGTGCAAGTGTGACCTTAGAGGAAGATAGCTCTGTGATGATCACGCTTACTGGGGAGGATGCAGATAGTGATCCTCTTACCTATGAAGTGGTGAGCCAACCTGAATCGGGCACTTTGGAGCAGCATGGAACTGTGTGGTTATACACACCGGAGAAAGATTTCAACGGTGCAGATCAGATAAGCTTTATTGCTAAGGATGCTGAACTGAGTTCTGAGCCTGCGACTATCACCATGAATGTCACACCAGTGAATGATGACCCACAAGCTGTAGATGATAATTACACTCTAGCCAGCACCGCGGATGATAAATACACACTACCTGCGCTAGAGAATGATGTTGATGTGGACGGTGATACTTTGACTATCGATGGCGCGGCAGCAGACATAGGTAGTGTGCAGATTACTGCTGATGGACTCATATTTACTGCCCCTGCAGCTTATGTTGGTCCGGTCGCACTTCGTTATACCATTAGTGATGGTCAGAAAGGGCGCGCAAGTGCAAAAGTCAACTTATTGGTAGAAGGTGGGGAGGCTGACAATTTACCTGTTATTACTGTACCTAGTGATGTTGAGGTTAATGCAACAGGCTTGTTCACTCGGGTGGATCTAGGGTTTGCGAAGGCCGTCGATCGTAATGGTCATCCACTGCCCGTTTCTTTGGTCGATAAGCGTTTATTCTTTGCCCCTGGTAGTTATCTTGCTTACTGGCAAGCCGTAGATCGTGATGGCAACAAAGCGA
Source organism: Shewanella sp. DW31 (assembly GCF_015767295.1). Taxonomy (NCBI): domain Bacteria; kingdom Pseudomonadati; phylum Pseudomonadota; class Gammaproteobacteria; order Alteromonadales; family Shewanellaceae; genus Shewanella; species Shewanella sp. DW31. The sequence goes on along the minus strand of NZ_JADWMP020000018.1, from coordinate 14,784 downwards.
CTAAGGCTCAGAAAGTAAAAGTGCATCCATTAATTTCCTTGAGTAAAGATCAAGTCGTGGGTGAGGGCAATGAGGTTGTTGTTAGTATTCACTTAAACGGTGTAGCGCCTGAGTATCCAATATCAGTTCCTTATACGGTTGCAGGTTCCGCGGACAGCAATGATCATGACTTAGTCGATGCGGTAGTGGAGATTACTTCAGGTACATTGGCCCATATTCACTTTAGAACCATAGAGGATGGGGAAGTTGAGGCTGAAGAAGAGGTGTTGATCAGTCTAGATCCAAGTTTGAATTTAGGCAGTAAGAAGCAAACACAAGTGTCGATCACTGAGGCTAACATTGCCCCGAGTGTGACTCTTGAGGTGACTCAAGCGGGTGAACGTCAGTTGATCGTGGCACAAAATGGTGGCGAGGTTCATATTCATGCGCAGATTAGCGATGCCAACATGAACGATACTTTGACATCTGTATGGTCGAGTGGTGCGCTGAACTTGCAGTCCGATGATGCGGGGATGTTCTTCTTGCCGACAGAGGTCTTGCCGGGCATTTATCCTGTGAGCCTGACTGTGACGGATAGCGGTTTACCCGCGCTGTCTACCACGGAGAAAGTTTATATTGTTGTGCGCCCATCTTTGCCGGTTTTGACTGGGACTGATACCGACGGTGATTTGATCCCTGATAACCAAGAGGGATTTACCGATACAGACCGCGATGGCATTCCAGATTACTTGGATGCAATCAATGATTGTAACGTGATGCCTGAAGGTGAGTTGCAGCCTGTGTACTTCTTGGCAGAGGGGCAAGCGGGCGTGTGCTTACGCTTAGGTAATATTGCACTGATGCAAGAGCAAAGTGGTATTCAACTATTACCTAATCTGGTTCCTGAAGACAGTATCGCGGCCAATGTGGGGGGGATTTTTGACTTCATTGCTACAGGACTACCGCAACAAGGGCAGAGTTACAGTCTGGTGATACCACAACGTTCGCCAGTTCCTGCCAATGCGGTATATCGTAAGTATCAAGCCCAAAATGGTTGGAAGGATTTTGTGATTGATGCACGTAATAGTGTCGCGAGTAGTGAAGGTGAGCGTGGTTTCTGCCCTCCTCCTGGAGATAATCGTTGGACTTCAGGATTAACTGAAGGCCATTGGTGTGTGCAGTTAACCATAGAAGATGGCGGGCCAAACGATGACGATGGCGTCGCTAACCGAACCATTGTCGACCCAAGTGGCGTGTCAGTGATACTCAATGGTAACCATTTACCTGTGGCGAACCCAGATACGGCATCTTTACCTTGGAATCAGAGTCTCGATGTCGATGTGCTCGCCAATGATACGGATAGCGATGGTGATGCCTTGACGGTAACACAAGTCACCAGCGAGTTCGGAACTGTAGTTATCTTGGCTAATCAGCAGTTAAGTTACACGCCAGCAACCGATTTCATCGGTACAGATGTGCTGGTGTATAGCATTACTGATGGTAAAGGTGGTACTGCGAGTAGTGAGTTGACTGTGATTGTTAATGGCAATACGGCACCTACGACAGTGAACGATAGTGCTGCCATAGATGACAGAACGAGCTTGTTACTCGATGTGTTGAGTAATGACAGCGATCCCGATGGCAACGTTTTAACCTTAGTCAGCGCAACCGCGCAGCAAGGAACGGTTTCTGTTGAGTCTAATAAACTACGTTATATCCCTAAAACTGGATTTGATGGAGTAGATACTGTGAGTTATCAGATTAGTGATGGATTGGGCGGCGAAGCAACTGGGCAAGCGTTAATCACAGTTAAGGCATACCAAGATGTGGTGATAGATAACAAGTCGGGTGGAGGCAGTATGTCCTTATGGGCATTAGGTTTGATTCTTACAATGGGTTTAATTCGCCGTAAGGAATTACATAAATTAGTCTTGGGCACTGTGTTGTTCGTAGGCTCCGTTAATCAAGCAAATGCGGCTGATAACTGGTATGTCGAGGGATTTGTCGGGCAAGCTCAGGTTGATAGCAGCAGGCGAGATCTACAGCCACAAGCGGGGACAGGCTTTGTAACATCGGTTGATGATAAAGATACTGCTTTGGGTGTGAGTATCGGTTATCAATGGACTCCCTATGTTGCCATCGAATTAGGCTATGCCGACTTTGGTAATGGGACTGCGAGGATTGAGGGCGCAAGTCTCACCCCTGAGCAATATCATGAGCAGGTCAAAGCCGTGACGCCAGTTCTGGCCGATGGTGTCATGCTGGGATTACGTTTCACTTTACTCCAACATGAATCTTGGCGGTTTGAAGTACCCATCGGGTTGTTTAGGTGGCAAGCGGATATCAGTAGCACTATGGGCAATAGCCGTTTAACTACAGAGCTTGATGGTACAGATTGGTATGCGGGCGTGCGTTTTAGCTATCAATTTAGTGAGTCATGGTCTGTAGGTTTGGGATATCAATATGTGGATATCGAGCCTAATGATTTCCTCAGTTACCAGCTCAATCTACGATATCAATTTTAAGCGTTAGCATATCAAAAGGGGCATTCGCCCCTTTTTACTATCCAATAAAACATCGTATTTGAGAATATTTTGAAGGTGTTCACTTAAGGCTGGGCTGGGTTTGTGATGCATATCGCAAAGGATTTGTGGCTTACCATTAGGAGCATATAATAAATTCAGGTTGTAGATTAAAGACAGGATAGTAAGATTGTCACTTACCTTATTTAATTTATCGCTTTTTTATCCAGAGGCAGTTATGTCGCAACGGCAGAATAAGCCGGAAATATTGCATACCGAAGTTGTCGCGAGAAGCCGATTATTTCAAATTGAGCAAGTGCATCTTAAGTTCTCCAATGGTGTAGAGCGCCAATATGAGCGCATGAAAGGCGGTAGTCGTGGCGCTGTGATGATAGTGCCTATTCATCAAGGGAAAATGCTACTGGCACGCGAATATGCTGCAGGAACTGATAATTACGAACTCGGTTTCCCAAAAGGTTTGATCGATCCCGGTGAGACAGCAATAGAAGCTGCTAATCGTGAATTACAGGAAGAAATTGGCTTTGGATCGAATAAGCTCACCTTACTGAAAGAACTCAGCCTAGCTCCGGGTTATTTCTCTAGTAAGATGCAAATTTTTCTTGCAGAAGATCTGTATGAGAGTCGCCTTGAAGGTGATGAGCCTGAGCCAATTGATGTGGTGCCTTGGGCGCTCGCCGATTGGGAAGCCTTGCTCGATGATGTCGATTTTTCTGAATCCCGTAGTGTGAGCGCGTTGTTTTTGGCGCAAAAATATTTACAACTTAAATAATCTTTTTCCTTTTAAGCGTTCAGAGTTTGCACGCTTGCAAAACATTCGCTCAGCAGGCGATTGGAGTTGTTATGAAGCCAGAAGAGTTGATCGACGAAGTTATTGCGATTGCGACCGATGCAGGGATAACTATCCGTGACATTTATCTCAAAGGTAATTTTGAGCGAGAAATGAAGTCTGACAATACCCCTGTCACTTCCGCAGATTTAGCGGCGAACAAGATCATTTGTGACCGATTGACCGCCTTAACGCCTGATATTCCTGTGTTATCTGAAGAAGCCGCCGACATTCCGTTGAATGTGCGTGAATCTTGGAAGCGCTATTGGTTGGTGGATCCGCTCGATGGTACGGGGGAGTTTATCGCCGGCAGTGGTGATTTTTCAGTCATTATTGCGCTGGTGGAACACAATCGTCCCGTGATGGGTGTAGTTTATGTGCCTATGACGCAAGTGTGTTATTACGCTATTGCTGGTTTAGGGGCGTACAAGCGCACGGATAAACAAGAAGTGCGTATTAGCAGTCGCCAAATTGAGCACCGTGAAAAGGTATCCCTAAGATTAGCCGTAAGTCGCCGTCAGGACCCTCAATCTGTGTTGACCCTATTCAACCATCCCAAACACTGCGAGTTAGTCGTGATGGGGGGCGCAGCGTTAAAGAGTTGTCTTGTCGCCGAAGGTCGTGCTGATTGTTATGTACGAGTCGGACCAACGGGTGAGTGGGACACGGGAGCCGCGCAAATTATCGTCGAGGAAGCGGGTGGACAGTTGATGGATACTGAGCTGCAACCGTTAACCTACAATGAGCGCGAGAGCTTAGAGAACCCTAATTTCATCGTAGTTGGCGCACCCAACTTAGAGTGGGATAAGATTTTAATAGGTGAATGATTTTCAAATGCAGTCTATACGTCCGGTATTAAAGTCAGAGTTATTCTCGGTTTATCAGCTCGAACAGGCCATTTTTGGTGAGCACAGCTATCCCGATTTTTTCTTCCGTCAGGGATTTGATTGTTGGCCAGAGCAATTTTTAGTGGCCGTGGATGTAGATAATCAGCTACAAGGCTATTTGCTCAGTGCCCAGAGTAGCGATCCTAGCTGCATGTGGATATTATCTGTCGCAGTGAGTGAAAATGCTCGTGGGAAGGGATTCGGCAAGCGTTTGATGCAACAATGTTTAGCCGAGTTTCCAGTGTCAGTTGAGCGGGTGTGTTTAACCGTTGATCCGAGTAACCCTGCCCATGGCTTATATCTGCATTTAGGTTTCATTGATTCAACTTTTGAGGCCGATTATTTTGGCGATGGCGCAGATAGGGTTGTGATGATTTATCGCAGGCCTTAAATCGAGCGCTTATCTTTGAACCAAAGATTATCCTCAAATAAAAATCACCTTTGAATTAAGAATGATTTTTAAAAATAATGGACGGTGTGCTGACTGAGCGCGCCGTTTTTCATGCTCTTTTAGGTGATGTCATCCCACGGATCCAGTTCGGCTTGCTGAGGGAATCTAATTCGAGTGCCTATCTTTATCCATCATCCTCAATAATATCCTTCATTATTTACCCTCTTCTGTACGTAAAACAAACTTATTTTGAACGTTGTTTTTTATTTTAACTACTGTTAGTCTCTTGCTATTCAACAGGGGATGAGACCTATGGCCAGACGAAAAGAACACAGTCATGATGAAATTCGCGCGATGGCAATACAAGCGGCAACTGAGTTACTGATAGATCAAGGTGCCATAGGGCTCAGCTTACGCAAAGTGGCCAGCCAAATTGGTTATGTCCCTAGTACCTTGATCAATATTTTCGGCAGCTACAACTATTTATTACTGGCGGTTTCTGAGTCAACGCTTAGGACTTTGCACGACCGATTGACGGGTGTTCGTGCGGCCGACAGTTTAGGTAAAATTATTGCAATGGCTTGGGAGTATAGTCAATTCGCCCATGAGCAGCGCCAAGCTTTTAAGCTGGTTTTTGAGCTGCAATTACTCGATTCTGAACCCTTGCCCGAATCGCAAGGGCAATTGATTGCGGGGTTATTTACTCTGATTGAGCGTGAATTGGCGCAACTATTTCCCGAGGTTACGCAGGTGCAGCATCTCAGTATGAGTCGGGTATTATGGGGGGGAATTCATGGGCTGACCTCTCTGTCACTCGATAATAAGCTCTTCGCTGAGTCATTATCACTGCGGGATTTACTCGAGAGTCACATACAAGCTTATTTACAAGGAATGGGTTACCAGAAGGAACTATCATGCTGCTAACAAAACGTTTTTTACCCTATTTTGCGACTCAGTGCTTAGGCGCATTGAATGACAACATCTATAAAAATGTGTTGCTGTTATTAGTGACCTTTAGCCAAGTGAAAGACCTACCCATAAGCGTCGATATGTTTGTAAACTTGGCGGCTGGGGTGTTTATTTTGCCATTTTTCCTCTTTTCGGCCCATGCGGGTGTGGTCGCCGATAATATGGATAAGGCTAAACTCATTCGCCGATTGAAACTACTCGAAGTCATCATCATGTTTAGCGCCGCGATTGCGATTCTGAGTGAGAGCTACATGATGATGTTATTACTGTTATTTTTAACGGGTAGCCAGTCAGCATACTTCGGTCCGGTTAAATATTCCTTGTTGCCCCAAGCGTTGAAAGAGGACGAGTTAGTCACAGGCAACGCTTGGGTTGAAATGGGCACTTTTCTCTCTATTCTGGTGGGCACTTTGAGTGCGGGGATCTTGGTTTCTGATGAAAACGGTACGCTTTGGTCGGCGATTACTGTTGCTGTATTAGCCTTTGCAGGATATTTATCGAGCCGAGCGATTCCTGCATTACCCCCGCAGGGCGTCATCGAAAAAATACGTTTCAGGCCGTTATCGGGCACTTGGCGTAGCATCAAAAAAGCCCGTCAAACGCCTTCAATCTGGATGGCTATCCTCGCTATCAGTTGGTTTTGGTTTTTAGGCGCGACCTATCTGACTCAGTTTCCTAACTTTGCTAAGCTGCATTTGCATTCTGGTGCGACTGTGGTGTCATTATTATTAGGTATGTTTTCCATCGGGATTGCCGTTGGCTCCTTCGTTTGTGAACGTTTCTCCTACGGCCATGTGGAACTCGGTTTGCTGCCATTTGGGGTATTGGGATTAACTATCTTTGGTGTCGATTTGCTTTGGGCTATTCCACTTGCGCCCGTAGATGCTGGTTTTGTCTATGGATTAAAAGCCTTTATTGGCGAGTCCCAACATTATCGGGTGATGCTGGATTTCTTTATGATCGGCGTTAGCGGTGGCTTGTTTATCGTCCCCCTATATGCGTTTATTCAATCTCGTTCGCCTAAGGGTGAATGTGCTCAGGCGATTGCAGCCAATAACATTATGAACTCATTGTTTATGGTGGTTTCGGCACTGTTATCTATGCTGTTACTGGGCGTTGCAGGTTGGACTATTCCACAGTTATTTCTGCTACTCGCCGTGATGAATGCTGTAGTCGCGCTCTATGTTTATTCACAAGTACCAGAATTTACACAACGATTTATCAGTTACTTACTTAGCCATGTTATGTATCGAGTGACAGTCACAGGCCGAGAGAAAATTCCAAAGGAAGGGGCTGGCATCATAGTCTGTAACCATGTGAGTTATGTGGATGCATTGATTATTATGGGAGCGTCGACACGGCCAATCCGCTTTGTGATGGATAAATCCATCAGCGAAATTCCTCTGTTGAAGTATTTGTTCCGCCATGCAGGTGTGATCCCTATCTGTTCGCCTAAGCAAAGTGAAGATACCTATAATCGTGCCTTTGAGGCGATTCATGAAGCGCTCGCCAATGACGAGTTGGTATGTATTTTCCCTGAGGGTCGACTCACACCTGACGGTGAACTTGGCGATTTTCGTCCTGGAATTGATAAGATTTTGGCCAGAGATCCAGTGCCAGTCATTCCTATGGCGCTGCACGGATTATGGGGATCTTACTTTAGCCACAAGGGCGGACATGCCTTGGCTAAAATGCCCAAGCGTTTTTGGTCAAGGGTGTCGGTGGATTTAACGGATGCCGTCGATGGTAAGCTTGCGAATAAGGAATCTTTGAGAGTCCAAGTGGCGAGCCTGCTGGGCAAGTCTTAAATTCGTTAAGGCATGAAATAAAGTGATAGCCGCGGATCTAATGTTCGCGGTTATCTCATTTATGCGTGGGTAATTTATCGAGTTTGATAACTATCCAACCACTCATGCATTGCTTGATGTGAGCCTTTAAAAAGAACACGTTCGGACTTTTTCTGTAATTGGTATTGATACATAGGATCGTAATACTTGTGCAATAACAGGTTTATCCAGACTAAGTGCAGCGAAGTGTCATTCTGGTTGATTTGTTGATCGAGGGCTTGTTGCATCAAATCTTGCAGTTCTTGATGTTGTTTTCCGCCTAGACGTTTGCGAATGCTCACTAAACTCTGTAATAGATATTCACTGAAAGCCGCAAAACCTGCTTCCGGCCCTAGGCGCTCACAGAAGCCGCTATACATTTTATGCACATATTCATAGCGTAAGCGTTCGAGCCTCGCATCGTCCGACTCTTCTAGCACTAAAACATTAGCGGCTTGCATGGCATTGTAAAATGTCTGTGGCAGCGCCGAACGCCCAATCAGGAAGCTTTCATCTTCGAGCAGTAAACACGCCGTGCCACTTGTTTGGTGCTGTAGCAAGGCAATGGCGAGTTGATTTTCAAAGTTAATCTGCGTTGGCTGTGGGTCGATATTCTTTCCAAAACTAGAGCCTCTGTGATTAGCGATTCCTTCAAGATCAACCGCTTCTTTACGCTGTAGTAGAAAATCGGTTTTACCGCAGCCCGTCATCCCGCTCAAACTCAATAACGGCTGTTGAGTCGGTGCCGCTTCAATCACGCCAATCAGATATTGACGCATGGCCTTATAACCACCCTGAATATAAGGGGCTTCGATACCCGCTTCTTTGAGCCATTGCTGAGTGAGTTGCGAGCGCAGGCCGCCGCGAAAGCAATAAAGGTAAGCATTAGGATTGGCTTTAACATAGCTAGCCCAAGCCTCGATTCTCTGTTGCTTGATGGGACCATTCACCAGTGAGTGGCCTAGTGCAATCGCGGCTTGCTGACCAAATTGCTTATAACAAGTCCCGACCTTTTCCCTTTCACTATCCAGCATCAAGGGCAAGTTGGTCGAGTTGGGAAACGCACCTCGAGTAAACTCTATGGGCGCTCGCACATCCATTATGGGATGTTGGTTGAGGAAAATTTCTCGATATTGCTCTGCGGCTATAATAGCGCTTGGCATCAGCACAACACCACATTCGCTGCAGTGGTCGGTGTTTCCAGTGACCCAATGCAGATTGGGGCTATGTGGTTCGCATCGAGTAGGGCGATTAATTCCGCTTCAGCTTCTGCCGAGACAGCAACTAACAGACCACCGCTGGTTTGCGGATCGCACAGTATCGCTTTTTGATGCTCGCTGAGCTCGGGGAGATGCTCGCCATAACTATCGTAATTACGGTGAGTTCCGCCAGGAACACAACCTAAGGCCAAATAATCTAAGGCGCGTGGTAACAATGGCACTGCATCAAATTTAAGCTTCGCAGTGAGGTTGGCGCCTTGGCACATTTCGAGTAAGTGTCCCGCCAGTCCAAAACCTGTGACATCGGTCAGGGCATTTACACCGCTAATTTTTGCAATGGTCGCGCCTATAGTATTGAGTTGGCACATGGCATTGACCGCAATGAGACTATCTTCATCGCGGAGTTTTTTCTGTTTTTGCGCTGTGGTTAAAATACCAATGCCGATAGGTTTAGTGAGATATAAACGATCGCCGGCTTTAGCGGTATCATTCTGTTTTAAATCACTTAAGGCAATTTGCCCGGTAACCGCGAGACCAAAAATAGGTTCGGGTGCGTCTATGCTATGACCACCGGCTAGCATGATCCCTGCTTCCATGCAGGCTTGTCTGCCGCCATCGACCACTTGCTGTGCGATTTCTGCGGGTAGTTTATTGATTGGCCAACCTAAAATTGCAATCGCCATAATAGGCGTGCCGCCCATGGCATAAATATCGCTAATCGCATTGGTCGCTGCGATACGACCGAAGGTGAATGGATCGTCAACAATTGGCATAAAAAAATCGGTAGTGCTAATAATGCCTATGTCATCATTGAGTTTGTACACTGCAGCATCGTCGCGGCTCTGATTGCCAACCAGCAGATTTGGATCGGTAAATACAGGTAATTGCGAGGCTAAGATAGTGCTGAGCACTTTAGGGGATATTTTGCAGCCACAACCTGCGCCATGACTATATTCTGTTAGCTTGATTGATTCTGGGAGTGTAACTGGGGAATCTGACATGATCTCAACAGCCTATTTAAGTGATTAAGGCATCATCATAATCAGATACGGCCACCATGCAAGGTGGCCGTATGACTTTCGGGCAGAATTGTGGCTTAGCTATAAGTTGCGGTCAGGCTGCGCCAATGTTTTTGCTGGACTAAGAAACGCGCCTTTAGCTCTTCAACTTGTTGCAATAGTTGCTGATCGACAAGTTGTTTACGCTTGGCTTCAAGCAAGGTTTTCTGTGCTTGATAGTAATCCATTAAGTGCTGCTTTAATAACTCATACTCTGCTTGGATTTTTTCAATAATTTCATCAGCATTAGGCAGGTTATTAACCTTCCGCTTGGTACGTAATAACTGCATCTGTAAGCGTGCGCTCTCGATACGTTCCTGTGGACTCTTACGCAAATCTTTAGCTAAACCTAATAAAGATAATGATTTAATCAACCATTTGGTCGGATCGTAGTGCCACCATTTAATGCCGTTACGATAGTCATTTTCGAAAATATGATGGAAATTATGATAACCCTCACCGTAGGTCAACATGGCCAAGAAGCCATTATCGCGGGCGGTATTCTTATCGGTATAAGGCTGGCTGCCCCACACGTGAGCTAAAGAGTTGATAAAGAAAGTGCAGTGATGCACCACCACTAAACGCAATAAACCCGCCATCAATAACATAGACAGCACGTCACCATTGAGCCAACCAAGCAGTGCAGGCAGTCCAATGTTCATCAGCAACACGAGTGCGAGGTAATGTTTGTGTTGCCACATGACAATACGGTCATTTTGCAGATCACGCACATTTTGATAATCGTGATAGCGTTGCGACTGATACTCTCGCAGCATCCAACCGATATGGCTGTACCAGAATCCCATTTTGGCAGAGTACGGGTCCTTGTCGTTATTATCTACGTGTTTGTGGTGAACTCTGTGATCAGATGCCCAGTGCAATGCACTGTTTTGTAATGCTAAAGCACCACCAAGGGCATATATAAAACGCACTGCCGGATGGGCTTTATAGGCCTTGTGTGACCAGAGTCTGTGATAACCAGCGGTGATCGACAAACCACTGGCAAAGGCTAAAACAATAAAAGCGATCCATTCACTGGCACCATAGCCATGAACAATACCGCGCCATGGAACTAAAATTACCGCACTGAGGAAAGTGATGGCAAACAGACTGACATTAAGCCAGATGATAGGGGGTTTTTTCATTATAGGTTTCCAAAATTCGCTTTTGAGCGTACATCTGTAAGCTAATTTAGCTTAGCTATATTGTTTGGTCAAGGACGATGGGGCTGTGTTTAATGCCTAAAAGCGGTATTATCGCGTTATTACATTCAGTTAGCGGATTTAAGAATGGGTATTCGAGCACAGCAAAAAGAGAAAACTCGCAGAGCTTTAGTCGATGCGGCCTTTAATCAGCTAAGTGCTGAGCGCAGTTTCTCAAGTCTGAGTTTGCGAGAGGTTGCTCGGGAAGCTAATATCGCGCCGACATCTTTTTATCGCCATTTTAAAGATATGAACGAACTTGGCCTTACTATGGTGGATGAGGGTGGGTTAACCCTAAGGCAGATGATGCGTAAAGGCCGTCAGCGAGCTGAAGTGGGTGGCAGTGTGATCCGTATTTCCGTTGATACCTTTATGGAAGTGCTTGATTCGAATCCAAACGTATTCCGTATTTTATTGCATGAACGCTCTGGAACCTCGGCTGCATTCCGTGCGGCAGTTGCCCGCGAAATTGAGCATTTTATTTCTGAATTGGCTCATTATACCGAAGCCAAAGCGGGGCGAACCCCCTTGCTAGCTCGTGCACAGGCTGAAGCTTTAGTGACACTGGTGTTTAATGCCGGCGCTTCCGCATTAGATATGAAACGGGCTGACCGCAAAATTCTTGCCGATCAATTAGTCATGCAATTGCGCATGGTCGCCAAAGGCGCCGAGGCTTTGCAGCATAAGGTTGAACACCGCTAATCTGAGTGAGATGCAGATTCACTAAAATAATGGAGCCTAAGGCTCCATTATTTTTAGCGAATTTACGTTTAAGTGTTCTGCAGTTGAGCTCAGTGTATCTGAAGTGATTAACGACGCTCGAGTAGTACACCCGTTTCCATGTGATCTGTGTAAGGGAACTGATCAAATAAGGCAAATCGGGTCACTCTATGGGTTTCGTTCAGTTGTTGCAGGTTATCTTTTAAGGTTTCAGGGTTGCAGGAAATATACAAAATCCGCTCATAACCTTGGACTAACGCCAGCGTATCAGGATCAATCCCCGCGCGTGGTGGGTCAACAAAAATGGTGTTGCAAACATAGCTGTCAAGATCGATACCTTCTAAACGTCTAAAGCTGCGTTTCTTCGCCATGGCATCGCTAAAGTCTTCGGCTGACATACGAATAATCTGCAGATTATCAATACCATTCACTTCGATATTGTATTGTGCTGCATCCACTGAAGGCTTGGCCAGTTCTGTGGCCAACACGCGATTAAAGTTTTGCGCCAGTGCGATAGAGAAGTTGCCATTACCACAGTAGAGCTCGAGTAAATCCCCCTTACTGTTTTGAGTCGCATCGATAGCCCACTCCAACATTTTTACGGAAACTTTGGCATTCGGTTGAGTAAAGCTGTTCTCGATTTGCTTATATAAGAAGGTTTTATCATTTACTTGTAATGACTCAACCACAAAGTCCTTATCTAAATCGATTTTTTGCTTACGGGCACGGCCGATGATGTTGACGTTAAACTGGCTACTTAACTTGGCTTTCAGTGCAGCCGCATCGGCGCGCCATTGGTCATCAAGCTGCCTGTGATAAAGCAAAGACACTAAAATCTCGCCGCTTAAAGTCGACAAAAAATCCACTTGGAACAATTTGTGCCTTAGACTCGGATTCGGTTTCAGCTCGGCGATTAAGGCCGACATCATTTGATTGATGAGCACGCTAGCTGGTAAGTATTGATCGCAACGTACCTTCTCATTCAATACTTTATCGAACATGTAATAGTATAAGTCGTCACCATCATGCCAGATGCGGAATTCGGCGCGCATACGGTAGTTAGCTGGCTCTGAGGCAAAAACTTCAACACTCGGTGTTTCAAATTGGGCAAAGGCTTGTTCTAGCTTGATACGCTTGTGTTCTAACTGCGCATCATAAGTCTGAGGGTCCATTGCTGCTAAGTTCATTGTTTGATTCACCGTTGCTGTAAATTGGGGCGCAAATATTATACTAGGTGACACGAATGTCCAGTATCTTGCTTTTGCGGTTTTCGCAAAGCTATGGGAAAATCCGCGCACTTGAATGTGGTTCTATGGTATTTGGCTGGATTCCGTCGGTAAAGCAGCCATCGAATCGTTAATGCGTCCAATCTGTATAGTTTATTTATATATCCGAAACTGGAGATTCGCTTGTCGCGACCTATATTAGTGTTTGATTCTGGGATTGGTGGTCTATCTGTACTGGCTGAAATTCGCAAGAGTTTGCCCCATAGCGACTATTGCTATCTTTTCGACAACGCTAGGTTGCCCTATGGAGAGTTGGAAGAGCAGGTATTAATTTCTGGCTGTGTCGAATTAGTATGCGATCTAGTGGCTCGTACCAATGCAATGATAGTGGTCGTTGCCTGCAATACTGCAAGTACTGTTGTATTACCGGCATTACGTGCACATCTTACTGTCCCTGTCGTAGGTGTTGTCCCTGCCATTAAACCCGCCGCTCTAATGTCTAAGAGTAAACGTATTGGACTCTTGGCTACACCTGGCACAGTTAAGCGTCATTATACCCATGAACTCATCAGCCAATTTGCTGATGATTGCCATGTCGAACTCTTTGGTTGTTCTGAATTAGTGATGATGGCAGAACAAAAAGTGGCGACTGGAATGTTGGATATGCATAGATTGGCACAGTTACTGGCACCAGTCGTTGCCGCACAATTGGATGTTCTCGTACTAGGTTGCACTCATTTCCCTATGATCAAAGCTGAATTACAACAAGTTCTCGGTGCGGGCGTAAAACTAATGGATTCTGGCGCCGCTATTGCTAAGCGAGTTGTCACTCTTTTAACGCAACAGAATCTTATTGTGGAAGAGCACAGAGTAACAGATGAGAGAGAAGCCGTAAGGGAGTCAGTGATGCAAGCTTTCTATACTAAGATGGGAATCAGCGAAGGGTTAACAACAACATTAATTGATTGTGGCTTTTCAACTATCGAACGAATCACCACAACCAACTAAATTACAAAATAAAGCAAAACAGTTTAAGCGGTAATGCTACTCGTCTGTCCCTGTACGGTCGGCAGCTTCCGAATCTTGTGTTTTTGCTTCTCTTACTTTTAAGGTTCTTTCTTGGAAACTATAGTCATTCAGTTTAACCATGGCTTTCTGAGCGCCTGATTCTGACATCTCCACAAAACCAAAACCTTTACGACGACCCGTCTTACGATCTCTGACTAAACGCACAGAGTTTACTGGACCAAATTCGCCAAATAATACTTTTACTTCACCCTCATGAACACGATAAGGCAGGTTACCTACATATAAGGTCATAGTAGGGCCAACATATTGTTCTTCTGAAGCATGAGATGATGAAGTCTCTGGAACAAATTTAAAAACAAGACTTGCAATGATAGCGCCAGCGACAAAAGCAATAGCTGATAATGGCGTTGCGAACTGAGATAGTGCTACTGCGCCAATAATGGCGACAATCAAGACAATAAGAAATGACTTTTGCATAAGAATGCTCTCTGATGAATGGGAAATTGATAAATAACTGTTAACAGCAAGTATATGGTAATGAATTATTTACTTTTACACTAGACCATTGCTGAAATATTGAGCGTGAATTATCAATTATTAGATAAAAAACCTTACTTATCTCCGATAAATAGAGCTTATAAGCTAAAAAATGGACATAACGTTTAAAATATCGACGTGCGATTCAATGATCGATAAAAAGCCCTTGCGGACTTTCTCAATCTCCCTATAATGCGCATCCACTGACAGGGCAGACAGCGTAACGCAAGTTAAGCAAAGAAAGCCATGCAGTTCATCGGTTAGCAAGCTAAACGATGAGTGTTGAGAAAGTTGAAAAAACTACTTGACGCACTAACGGGAATGCGTAGAATACGCAGCCCTGACCCGCTGAAAACTCAGTGTGTGGTCAA
>NZ_JADWMP020000017.1:0-117437 GCF_015767295.1 Shewanella sp. DW31 | reverse complement strand
CATTTCTGCGTCAATGCGCCTTGGATTGAGATGCCTGTGAGGCTCTGAACTGATTAGATATTTAATGTGATTGGTATTATGCACTAGATAAGCCCAATCGATATAAATCGCACATTCTTGCCGATATTTTGACTAGACTACAAACGTAGGGTTAATTCGAGGGAAAGACTATGGACTTAATTAAAATCCGCGACCATATGGATCGTCAGCCCGTGTTGCTGCGCGCTAATATGTCGCTTGCGACTGCGGTCGAAAAGCTGTTAGATAATAATAAAATGGGCGCAGCAGTGGTTGATGATACGGGCGATTTGGTGGGCTTTTTATCCCAGCAGGATTGTTTGGCTGTGATGATCAAAAGTAGCTATCACTGTGATATGACCTCAGTGGTGAAGGATTGCATGCGCACTGAAGTGCTGTTCGTTGGGCCAGATGACAGTATTTTGCAGCTCGCAGAACAAATGCTAGGGCCTAAACCTAAAGTGTATCCAGTGGTTGAACATGGCAAAGTGATTGGCACGATTAATCGCACCAATGTGCTCAAAGCCATGAATATCTATATGCAACAATGTTATCTGTCACCGGTTTAATCTAAGTCGAGCCAGTGCGAAACTGACACGCCATATACTGAGTGCAGAGTAAATTAGCAATACCATTACGCCACTTTCCTTGCTAGGATCGCCGTTTTTGATGCTAGCAATGGAATTTGGATTTGAACTCAGACAAACATCCGCTATCGAACGCCTTTCTTAATCTTTGTTATCAGAGCGACGCGTCGCGGATCCGTCGTCGTTTATTTAAGCTCAATAAAGAAGCCGACTCAGATAAAAAGACCCAAGTCTTAGCTCAGCTGAGCGAGCAAGCGCAGGCGGCGTTTGAGAAGGTTGAGCAGCGCCGTAACGCTCGCCCTAAAATCCACTATCCTGAAAACCTGCCTGTTTCCTTGATGCGCGATGATATTGCACGCGCGATTGCGGGCAATCAAGTGGTGATCATCGCCGGTGAAACGGGCTCGGGCAAAACGACCCAGTTACCTAAAATCTGTTTGGAATTAGGCCTAGGTTGCCGTGGCATGATAGGCCACACCCAGCCAAGACGTTTAGCAGCCCGCAGTGTGGCGAGCCGAGTCGCCGAAGAATTACAAAGTCCGCTCGGTGAAGTGGTCGGCTTTAAAGTGCGTTTTGCCGATGCGCTTAAGAGTGACTCTTATATCAAGTTAATGACCGACGGTATTTTACTGGCGGAATTGACCTCCGATCGCAATCTCGATCAATACGATACCATCATCATAGATGAGGCCCACGAGCGCAGCCTCAACATCGATTTTATTCTGGGCTACCTCAAACAAATTCTCAAAAGACGCTCCGATCTCAAAGTTATTATCACGTCGGCGACCATAGATGTTGAGCGTTTTTCTAAGCATTTCAACAATGCACCTATTATCGAAGTGTCGGGCCGTACCTTTCCGGTCGAAACCCGTTACCGACCTTTAGTGCAAGATAGCGATGCCGATTTAGATCAAATCGAAGGCATTTTTGCCGCCGTCGATGAACTGGTGGCCGAAGGGCTGGGTGACATTCTGATCTTTATGAACGGCGAGCGGGAAATTCGCGATACGGCCGAGCAATTGAGTCGGCGTAATTACCGCGATACCGAAATTTTGCCGTTATACGCGCGTTTATCCTATGGCGAGCAGTCTAAAGTTTTCAGTAGTCACAGAGGTCGGCGGATTGTATTAGCGACGAACGTGGCGGAAACCTCGTTGACTGTGCCGGGTATTCGCTACGTTATCGACCCAGGTACAGCGCGTATCAGCCGTTATAGCTATCGCACTAAGGTGCAACGTTTACCAATTGAACCTATCTCGCAGGCGAGCGCCAATCAGCGCCAAGGCCGTTGTGGTCGTGTGGGGCCGGGTATTTGTATTCGTTTGTACGATGAGGCGGATTTTAATAATCGTCCGGCGTTTACCGATCCTGAAATTCTGCGCACTAACTTGGCCTCGGTCATTTTACAGATGCTGGCCATCGGTTTGGGTGATATTGCTGGCTTCCCGTTTATCGAGCCACCCGATCCACGCCATATCCGCGATGGTTTCTTGCTGCTCGAAGAATTACAAGCGGTTGAGAGCAAACACGGCAAGCTAGTATTGACGCCACTTGGGCGCAACTTGGCGCAAATTCCTGTGGATCCGCGTTTGGCGCGTATGGTGGTCGAGAGTCAGCAGTTAGGTTGTTTGAACGAAGTGCTGGTGATTGCCGCTGGCTTATCAATTCAAGATCCCCGCGAACGTCCGATGGAGAAGAAGCAAGCCAGTGATGAAGCCCATCGCCGTTTTGCCGATCCCAGTTCCGATTTCGTTAGCTGGATAAACCTGTGGCAGCACTTAAAAGATCAACAAAAAGAGTTATCTGCTAGTCAGTTTCGTAAAAAGTGCCGCGATGAATATTTAGCCTATTTACGCGTTCGCGAGTGGCAGGATTTATACGCCCAGCTTAAACAAGCCGTGCACGATTTAAAGTGGCGCTTAAACGATACGCCAGCCAATTACGACAGCTTGCACCGCGCGCTCTTATCGGGCTTATTGAGCCATGTGGGTTTTAAAGATAACAATAACGAGTACTTAGGTGCCCGTAATCGTAAATTCTTTGTGTTTCCCGGTTCGCCACTGGCCAAAAAAGGCCCTAAGTGGATCATGGCGGCTGAGCTTACCGAAACATCGCGCCTATTCGCTCGCTGCTGCGCCAAAATCGAACCCGAATGGCTAGAGCCCTTAGCGGCGCATTTGATCAAGAAAAGCTATGTGGAGCCACATTTTGAGGCAAAACCTGGCAGCGTTATCGCCCTTGAGAATCAAGTGCTCTACGGCTTGACGGTTGTGCACCGTCGTAAAGTGCAATACGGCCCCATCGATCCCGTTGAAGCGCGTGAGATTTTTATCCGCAGCGCTTTGGCAGAAGGGCAGTTACAGACCCAAGAAGCATTTTTTGTCGCTAACCAAAAGCTGCTCGAAGACATTGAATCCCTCGAGCATAAATCCCGTCGCCGCGATATTTTGGTGGACGAGCAAGTGTTGGTGGACTTTTACGAGCCGCGGATCCCGGAAGGGATTTACAACGCCCAGCTGTTTTTTGGCTGGTGGAAGAAGGCAAAGCGCGAGCAACCGGATTTACTCGATTTCAGCAAAGCACTGTTAATGCAGCGCAATGCCGACCATATTTCGACCTTAGATTTTCCCGATACGTGGCACAAGGGCAATTTGCGCCTGCAGCTAAGTTATCACTTTGAACCCGCGGCGGCGGATGACGGCGTGTCGGTTCACATTCCGGTGGCGCTGCTTAATCAAATCGACGATAGCGATTTTGATTGGCTAGTGGCAGGGCTAAGGGAAGAAAAGTGCATCGCGCTGATCAAATCTTTGCCTAAGAGTTTACGACGTAATTTTGTGCCCGCGCCTGACTATGCCCGCGCTTGTGTGCAGGCTATGGTGCCTTTTAGTGCCAGTTTGCTTGAAGCTATGTGCAAGCAATTGCTGCGCATGAGTGGCACGCGTATATCGCCGGAGGATTTTGATTTAACGCAACTGCCCGCGCATTTGCAGATGAACTTTAAAATCGAAGACGATAAAAACAACTTAGTGGCCGAAGGCCGTGTGCTCGATACCTTAAAAGCCGAGTTGCAGGGCGTGGTGGCGAAGGCCATTCGTCAGGTCGCGGATAAAGGTATAGAGCAAGAAGCGTTAACTGAGTGGTCCTTTGGCGATTTGCCGCAGCAATATCAGCAGCAAAAAGGCAATTACCAAGTGCGGGCGTTTCCGGCGCTGATCGATAAAAAAGACAGTGTTGCGATCAAATTATTTGATGATGAATTTGAGGCCTTAGATGCCCATCGCCAAGGTCTGCGACGGTTATTGCTGCTAAACATTCCATCACCGGTGAAACACTTACAGCAAGCTTTGCCGAATAAGGCGAAATTGGCGATGTATTTCAATCCCTTCGGTCAAGTGCAAATCTTGATTGATGACATTATTGCCGCCGCTGTGCAGCAATTATTGGATGAAAAAGCCCTCGATGTGCGTAATCAAGCCCAATTTGAGCAGGCAAAGGATTGGGTTCGCCAAGAACTCAACCCGACCGCCGAGCAAATTGCCTTGAAGGTTGAGCAGATTTTGACCTTATACCAGAGCATTAAAAAGCGTCTTAAGGGCAAAATTAGCTTAGATATAGCCTTTGCTATGAGTGATATTCAAAGCCAATTAGACAAATTAGTGTTTAAAGGGTTTGTCGAATCCTGTGGTTGGGATCGGTTAGCTGATGTGGCGCGTTACTTAAAAGCGATTGAAATCCGTGTCGAGAAGTTGCCTGTCGATCCGACTCGCGACCGTTTGCATATGCAGAGCATTAACAAGGTACAGGAAGCATTGAACGCACAACTGGCGAAAGTGCCACGTGCTATGCCGACACCACCTGCGTTAATCGAGGCGCGCTGGATGATTGAAGAGTACCGTGTCTCTTGTTTTGCACAGGTGTTAGGCACGGCATATCCGATATCTGAAAAACGCATTTTGAATCATATTCAACAGGTTTAATAGACTGATTTAAAGGTCGAGCTGAGCGCCTTTGTCCGATTGATGTAACAATAACGCGATCAAAAAATGACTAAACAAACCGAGAAAACTAACCATTTTCTCGGTTTTTTATTTTCCCTATGCTTACGCTTCTCACGCGATATACCTCCAGTGGTGCGCCATGGAATCAGCGCTTTTTTTGGGGGGGCAGCGATGCTTTTATGCCGAATATCTTTCTTTTGGGATCAAGTCGTTATCTCGCATGTTTTTACACCTTTCTACTGCCTACTCCTTTATGAATACTCAGGTTTTTTTTGCGGGTTTTCTGTTGTTTTCTCGTAGTGATTTATCCATTTCAGTCGCTTATTAATCATAAAATAAATTCAATAATCTAATTTGTAATAGCAAAAAACGTTTAAAAACTGAGATCTGACGAATACTCACATCAAATTGATGATCTGGATCAAGCATCATCCGCTTTACCAATTTGGAGGTATACATTTTGTTAACAACTAAAAGGTATGATCGCTTCGTGATCCAAAGATGCAATAGATATACATAAAGCCTGCCGCTGGCGATTTTTTGCAGCGCATTCAAAGTGGCAGGAACACACCTCTTGGAGGATGCATGAGTGCTAGCACCGCAGAAGAAAAATCCTTAGAACTGAAAATCTTTATCTTTTTAACCGTGTTTCTCGCACCATTATTGTCCGTACTACTGGTCAGTGGTCTGGGCTTTGCTATTTGGTTCAGCCAAATTTTGACGGGTCCACCGGGCGCTGGTTAAACGTAACATCATAAAATAGTTAAAAATAAGAGTGGAATGTCGGATGAGCAAAGAACTCCATATCACCAGTTTAGTGGTGCAGGTCTTACCGCAGAAAATGGCAGATGTTAGACAACAGATAATGACCATTGAAAATGCCGAACTTTCCGTCAACAACGAAGTGAAATTGGTCGTCGTGATCGAAGGCGAGACGCAACGCGCCTTGATGGACAGTATCGAAGCGATCAATGCCATTCCGGGCGTGTTATCAGCCACTATGGTTTACCACCAGAGTGAAGTGCTCGAAGAGGGTGAAGAATGAATATGAACAGACGTGACTTTATCAAGGCCAATGCGGTGATTGCCGCTGCAGGCGCCGCGGGTTTAGCCTTGCCCGCAGGCGCAAGCAACTTAATTACCAGCTCAGAACAAACCAAATTAGAGTGGAATAAAGCTCCTTGTCGTTTTTGCGGCACGGGCTGCTCCGTGATTGTCGCAACTCGCGACGGCAAAGTGGTGGCCACCCATGGCGATGCCAACAGTGAAGTGAACCGTGGACTCAACTGTATCAAGGGCTATTTCCTGTCGAAAATCATGTATGGCAGCGATCGCTTAACCACGCCTATGCTGCGGATGACAGATGGCAAATACGACAAGCACGGTGAGTTTTCGCCCATCAGTTGGGACAGCGCCTTCGACATCATGGCGCAAAAATGGAAAGAGACCATTAAAGCCAAAGGGCCAACTGCTGTGGGCATGTTTGGCTCGGGCCAATGGACAGTGTGGGAAGGTTATGCTGCCGTTAAGCTGATGAAAGCGGGTTTTGGCTCGAATAATATCGATCCGAATGCGCGTCACTGTATGGCGTCAGCCGTGGTCGGGTTTATGCGCACCTTCGGTATCGACGAACCTATGGGTTGCTATGACGATATGGAAGCCGCCGATGCCTTCGTGCTTTGGGGCTCAAATATGGCGGAGATGCACCCGATCCTCTGGAGTCGAGTGACAGACAGACGTCTCAGTGCCAGCCATGTAAAAGTGGCTGTGTTGTCGACTTTTGAACACAGATCCTTCGATTTGGCTGACTTGCCGATCGTGTTCACCCCGCAAACTGATTTAGCCATTTTGAACTACATAGCTAACTACATCATTCAGAATGATAAAGTGAACTGGGACTTCGTGAAAAAACACGTTAACTTCCGTCAGGGCACAACAGATATTGGCTATGGTTTACGTCCGACACATCCCCTTGAGAAAAAAGCGAAAAATGTTAAAACGGCGGGGGATTCAACCCCCATTGATTTTGAGACCTTTAAAGCCTTCGTGGCGGATTATAGCGTCGAAAAAGTCAGTAAATTGTCGGGCGTGCCCGAGGATAAACTGATTGCGCTGGCCAAGCTGTATGCCGATCCCGACATCAAAGTGACCTCATTTTGGACCATGGGTTTTAACCAACATACCCGAGGTGTGTGGTGTAACAACCTGATTTATAACATTCATCTCTTGATGGGTAAAATTTCAACCCCAGGTAACAGTCCATTCTCTTTGACGGGTCAACCATCAGCCTGTGGCACGGCCCGTGAAGTGGGGACGTTTTCCCACCGTTTACCCGCCGATATGGTCGTGACCAATCCTGAACACAGAAAGCATGCCGAAGATATTTGGAAGATCCCAAGCGGCATTATTCCACCTAAACCCGGTTATCACGCCGTCGAGCAAAACCGTCGTTTAAAAGATGGCGACTTGAATTGCTACTGGGTGCAAGTGAACAACAATATGCAGGCGGGCCCAAACATCAATGAAGAAGGGCTACCTGGTTACCGTAACCCTGCCAACTTTATCGTGGTGTCCGATGCCTATCCGACGGTGACGACTCAAGCGGCCGATTTGATTTTGCCCACCGCTATGTGGGTGGAAAAAGAGGGCGCCTACGGTAACGCCGAACGCCGCACTCAGTTTTGGCATCAAATGGTACAGGCACCGGGTGAGTCCCATTCGGATCTGTGGCAATTGATGGAGTTTGCCAAACGTTTCACCACAGATGAAGTCTGGCCTAAGGATGTATTAGCGGCGAACCCTGAGTTCAAAGGGAAAACCCTATTCGAAGTCCTGTATCAGAACGGTAATGTTGATAAGTTCCCACTTGCGGATGCCGATCCTAAGTATTTGAACGATGAGGCTAAACACTTTGGCTTCTATGTCCAAAAAGGCTTATTCGAGGAATATGCGACCTTTGGCCGCGGCCATGGCCACGATCTCGCCCCATTTGATGTTTACCATGAGGCTCATGGTCTGCGTTGGCCTGTGGTCGATGGTAAAGAAACCAAGTGGCGCTTCCGTGAAGGCACAGATCCTTATGTTAAAGCGGGTAAGGGCTTTGAGTTCTACGGTCATCCCGATGGTCGTGCGGTGATTTTCGCGCTGCCCTATGAACCTGCCGCAGAAGCGCCCGATGAAGAATATGATATCTGGTTGTCGACGGGTCGAGTGTTGGAACACTGGCATTCGGGTTCTATGACCCAACGTGTGCCTGAGTTATATCGTGCCTTCCCCGATGCCGTATGTTTTATGCACCCTGAAGATGCGAAGAAACGCGGTCTGCGCCGTGGCGATGAAATTCGCGTAGTGTCCCGTCGCGGTGAAATTAAGACCCGAGTCGAAACCCGTGGCCGCAATAAACCACCCGTGGGTTTAGTGTTCGTGCCTTGGTTTGATGCTAGCCAGCTCATTAATAAAGTCACTTTAGATGCGACAGATCCCTTGTCAAAACAAACTGACTTTAAAAAGTGTGCGGTGAAGATCGTCAAGGTTTAAGGAGAACACGATGAAAACCCTAAAATTAGTCTCAGCGATCGGTTTATTGGTATTTGGCTCATTCATCATGACAAGTGTGTCTGCCGCCAGTATTCCCGAAGATAAAATTGATACCCTGCGCCAAGCGCCTATCAATGTCGAGCCTACGCCACCTGCGATGCAAAGTGTGCGTAATACCGATGTGAAGGAAGTGCGCAGCTATCCCATGCAACCACCTGTGATCCCACACAAGATCGACGGCTATCAGCTTGATCTTAAAGTGAACAAGTGTATGGCTTGCCATGCTCGTAGTCGCATTGGGGATTCGCAAGCGCCTATGGTCAGCGTCACGCATTTTATGGACAGGGACAATAACTTTTTAGCCGAGTTATCGCCGCGCCGCTATTTCTGCACTCAGTGTCATGTGCCGCAGTTGGATGCCAAGCTACTGGTCGAAAACGA
Organism: Shewanella sp. DW31; assembly: GCF_015767295.1. Taxonomy (NCBI): domain Bacteria; kingdom Pseudomonadati; phylum Pseudomonadota; class Gammaproteobacteria; order Alteromonadales; family Shewanellaceae; genus Shewanella; species Shewanella sp. DW31. The sequence goes on along the minus strand of NZ_JADWMP020000017.1, from coordinate 108,853 downwards.
CTTTGTGGATATGGAACATCTGATCAAAGCCAACACTGAGCAGAAAAAACACTAGGAGTTAGCATGTTAGATAAACTGAAAAAAATCTGGCAGGTACTCAATCGTCCGAGTGTGCATTACAGTTTAGGTTTTTTGACCTTAGGTGGTTTTGTGGCAGGGGTGATTTTCTGGGGCGGGTTTAACACTGCCCTAGAAGTGACCAACCAAGAAGCTTTCTGTATTGGTTGCCATGAGATGGAAAATAACGTCTATCAAGAGCTACAGACGACGATTCATTTCACTAACCGCAGTGGCGTGCGGGCGACGTGTCCTGATTGCCACGTACCGCATAACTGGACCGATAAAATTGCCCGTAAGATGCAGGCATCTAAGGAAGTGTGGGGTAAGGTTTTTGGGACGATTAATACCCGTGAGAAGTTTGAAGATAAGCGTCGTGAACTGGCAGAACATGAGTGGGCAAGATTAAAGGCCAATGATTCGCTCGAGTGTCGTAACTGCCATAACTTCACTTACATGGACTTTACTCGCCAATCACCCAGAGCGGCGCAGATGCACTCAACGTCACTGGCAAGCGGCGAAAAGACCTGTATCGACTGCCACAAGGGGATTGCTCATCATCTCCCTGATATGGCCGGAGTGAAGGGGTTTTAATCTAGGGCGCAGTGTTTATCCGTGTGACTTAGCTTTGCTAAGTTAGACAACTCCAGCAAAAGGCCAAGCGTACTCCACGCTTGGCCTTTTTATTGGCACGTCACTATTCAATTTCTTGGGGATGCTTCAATAGGGTATTATTCAGTCCGATTAGCGCGCTACAATCTGGCTGAGATAGTCTTGCTTGTATGAGAGGTAAAGAGATCATGATGGAAGATCAACCGCAACTTGAAAAACTGTTAGAAGATATTTTATGTACCAGCCCGAGTCTGTTTGAAATAGTGCAGGGGGTGCGACAGGAGGTCAAAACCGCCGCTACCACATCGTCGCGGGCCATTACTGAAGCCGTTAAGTACGGCGGTATACTCTTTAGCACTAAAGCCAGTTTTTGTGGTGTGTTTGCCTATAAACAGCATGTTTCATTGGAGTTTAGCTCAGGCGCGAATCTTAGCGATCCACACAAGGTTCTCGAAGGCAGTGGCAAATTTCGTCGCCATATTAAGTTGGTGTCAATCGATGATATTGCTGCCAAGCGAGTCGCGGAATATATTGCGCAGGCGTTGAGTCTGGCGGATTAATGGTTGTTTAGCCGCATGATGTGACTAAAAACGGACGAATAAAAAAGGAGCTGAATATTCAGCTCCTTTCGTTTTGCTAAGGCTTAATAGAGATGTCTTAGCTATGCAGTACCAAGTTAAGGGAGATTAGAAGTTCGCAGTGCGCGGTGCACGTGGGAAAGGGATAACATCACGAATGTTGTTCACGCCCGTCACATAAGATACTAAACGCTCAAACCCTAGACCAAAACCTGCATGTGGCACTGTGCCATAACGGCGCATATCACGGTACCACCAGTAATCTTCTTGGTTCAGATCCATTTCGGCTAAACGCATATCCAGCACGTCTAAACGCTCTTCACGTTGAGAGCCACCGATGATCTCACCAATACCTGGGGCTAACACGTCCATTGCGGCAACGGTTTTACCGTCATCGTTTAAGCGCATGTAGAAGGCCTTGATATCTTTTGGATAGTTTTTCACTACCACAGGGGCTTTGAAGTGTTCTTCGGCTAAGTAACGCTCATGCTCAGAAGATAAATCGATACCCCAAGACACTGGGAACTCGAAGGTTCTGCCACAGTTTTGCAGAATTTCAACCGCATCCGTGTAATCCACTTGAGCAAAATCGCTTGAAACGAAAGATTGCAGACGGTCGATCACAGTCTTATCAACGTGTTGGGCGAAGAAGGTTAAATCGTCCATACGCTCAGTCAATACGGCATTGAACGCGTATTTCAACATAGCTTCGGCAAGGCCTGCGATGTCGTTTAAGTTAGCGAAGGCGACTTCAGGCTCAACCATCCAGAATTCCGCTAAGTGGCGGCTAGTGTTTGAGTTTTCAGCACGGAAAGTCGGGCCAAAGGTATACACCTTTGACAGTGCACAGGCGTAGGTTTCAGCATTCAACTGGCCTGATACGGTCAGGAAAGCTTCTTTACCGAAGAAATCTTTATCGTAATCGACTTTACCTGCTTCAGTACGCGGCAGGTTTTCCATATCTAAGGTCGATACGCGGAACATCTCACCGGCGCCTTCGCAATCTGATGCTGTGATAAGTGGGGTCGATACCCAAATAAAGCCTTCTTCATGGTAGAAGCGGTGAATCGCTTGAGATAGACAGTTACGTACGCGAGCAACGGCACCAATAATGTTAGTGCGTGGGCGTAAGTGCGCTAATTCGCGTAAATGTTCAATTGAGTGACGCTTAGCGGCCATTGGGTAAGTGTCTGGATCATCAACCCAGCCAGCGACTTCAAGTTCAGTCACTTGCAGTTCAAATGCTTGGCCTGCACCAGGAGATTCCACCACGTCGCCAGTCATTACAACAGAGCAACCCGCAGTCAGCTTTAACACTTCGTTGTCGTAATTATCTAAGCTATTGGGCACGACACCTTGGATAGGATTAAAGCAAGAGCCGTCGTAAACAGCTAAAAAAGAGATGCCGGCTTTAGAGTCACGACGGGTTCTGACCCAGCCACGCACTGTGACTTTAGAACCGACGGCGTGCTCACCTTTAAATACAGATGCGACAGATGCAATGCTCATTGTTGCTTAATTCTCCAACGAAACGTTTTATATGAAAATTTTGGAGGTTTATATTACCTTGCTGGTGGCTTTTCTCAAGCTGAAAAAGGTATCCTGAGATTAATAATATCGATATTGAGCGATATAGTGAGTTAAACGGCGGGAGGCGGTATGAGCAAGACTAGAATATTTCAAATTATCCTTGCGACCTTATCCATTTTAGGCTGGGCAATAGCCGTCTATGCGCTATTAGTGTTTAGTGATGCAAGGCCAGACCGTGAAGTTGGGGCCTATTTAACCCGTGGCGCGACATTTAGAGTCCATTGGGATCCACATGAAACCCAATTATTGCAGTATTTGATTTGGGTTTGTGGCGGTATTAGTTTGGTCAGTTTAGCGTTTAACTATTATGTCGCCCATCACAGTCGTATGGGTTATTGGTTTAATATTCCCATGTTGCTGCTAACGTCGATTGTCGCCGGTTTGTATATCCATTTGGTGGTTTAAGCTAGCCATTGTTTGGCTAATTTAACAGTTTGGCTTTTTAACGGTTTAGCAATGGCAAGTGAAGTCAGAGGATATTGGCAGGAATGCTTAACTGGCGGCACAGATGGTCGATAATCGCGGCAGTCGCACCCCAGATAAACCGTTGTTGATAGGGAATAAAATGCACGCTGTAATAGCGCCCTTGGCGTAAAAAGCGTTTTTGGTGGCGATTATTCGGTTCAATAAAAAAGCTTAATGGCACGGTAAAGCAATCGGCGACCTCACCGGGATCGAGTTTTAAATCAAATGCCTGCTTGATAATGCCTATCACAGGAGTGATTTCAAACCCTGTGAAGGTATTATGGGCTGGAAACGTGCCCATCACCTCGACGTTATGCCTTGAGAGTCCAATTTCCTCTTCTGCTTCCCTTAACGCGGCCGCAATCGCATCAATATCATAGGGCTCAATTTTACCGCCAGGGAAACTGATCTGCCCCGGATGGGCGCGCAGATGCATAGGTCTTTGGGTCAAAATTAGATTCAGCTCACCGTTAATCTCCAGCAGTGGGATCAACACTGCGGCTTTGCGTAATCCAAGGTGAGGGAAGGCCGCCGGATCTTGCCGCGCTAACGGGTGCAGATTAAATCTGAGTCTAAATTCCGCTTGATCCATCGACGTTCTCGTGACTGTTTAGTATTAAAGCTTACGGCTTTTGTGACGCAGCGCCAAGCAAAGGTAAAATACGGCTGATCTTATCAAAGGTTTCTTGGTACTCGGCATCCACTTCTGAATCCGCCACTATGCCTCCGCCCGCCCAGCAATAGAGTTTGCCCTGTTCGGTCACAATAGTGCGAATGGTGATGCTGGTATCCATTTGACCGTCTTGGCTGATATAACCCATAGAACCACAATAAAGGCTGCGCCGTGAAGGTTCGAGCTCTTCGATAATTTCCATGGCGCGAATTTTCGGTGCGCCGGTAATTGAGCCGCCGGGAAACGCCGCGCGCAGTAAATCGCTGGCGCTGTACTTAGCATCGAGCTTGGCCGTTACTGTACTGACAAGGTGATGCACCGCAGGAAAACTTTCAATCTCAAATAGATGCGGTACACGTACTGAGCCTGCTGCCGCCACTTTACCGATATCGTTACGCAGTAAATCGACAATCATGACATTTTCGGCGCGATCCTTTGGTGAGTTTGCCAGTGTATTAGCGGCTTTCACATCCTGTGCGGGATCGGTATGACGCGGCAACGTGCCTTTGATGGGTTTGGTTTGAATATCGTCACTGCGAAGCTGAATAAAGCGCTCGGGTGAAATCGATAAAATCGTGTTTTGCGGCAGACGCATAAAGGCCGAGAAGGGCGCTTTATTGGCATTGCGCAGTTGGTTATAGGCCGACCACTCATCGCCTTGATAATGGGCTTCGAATCTTTGGGTTAAATTTATTTGATAGCAATCACCGCTGTGCAAATAGGCTTGAACTGCTGCAAATTTGGCAGTGTACTGAGCTTTGTCTATCTGTGCTGTCCATGGGCTAGTAAGCACAAATGTGGCAGAATTTGGCTTTTTGGTGATTTTATCTTGAATTCTATTCAACTCAATGTCGAGTGCTGCTTCACCTAAATAATGCAGTAAATGCCAACACTGTGCTTGGTAATCAAAAACTAACGCCCAGTCGTAAAAGCCGATGTTCATCTCTGGCAGTTGTATATCTTGCTTGGCCGTTATCGGCAGGGATTCAATTCTGCGGCCTAAATCGTAGCTAAAACTGCCCATTGCGCCACCACTAAAGGGCAAATCACAATCAAAAGATTTTGAATACCAATGGGTTAATAAAGTGTTGAGTAACTCGAAGGGATCACGGTTTGAGTCTATTGCCTCGGGTAAGCTCAAGTTCGTATCGATGAGCTTTATATCGCTACGCTCGCCCTGAGTCACTAACGTTGCGATAGGATTGGCGCAAATGATGTCGAATCTGGCGTCTTGATGCGGCGCGTTCGCCGAATCTAACAGAATTGCCCAAGTGTCATTTGCAAAGTGTTCGAACAGTGCTGCGGTACTTAATGTCCAGTCAAGTTGGCGTGATGCAAGCTGTTTTGACGCCCTAATTGCCATCGATTAACCCTATTCAAAATGTGATGTAGCCCAAAAAGATGTGAAAGAGTATCATATTGGCCCAGAAAGAATTAAACAAAAACAAGTTAGGCCGCAAAGGCTGCTGGAGCGCTCCTACTATGTCATCTCACCATAAAATGTCTGAAACTTCTGTGATTAAACAAGCCGACTTTATTGAAAGTGTGGCGGATGCTTTGCAATACATTTCTTATTACCACCCGAAGGATTTTGTTGATGCCATGAGCCAAGCTTATGAGCGTGAACAAAGTGCGGCGGCGAAGGATGCGATTGCCCAGATCTTAATTAACTCGCGTATGTCGGCCGAAGGTAAGCGTCCTCTGTGTCAAGACACTGGGATTGTGACCACTTTCGTGAAAGTGGGTATGGGTGTCCAATGGGACAAAACCGATATGACGATTCAGGAAATGGTCGACGAAGGTGTTCGTCGTGCCTATACCAATCCTGATAACCCACTGCGCGCATCAATAGTGTCAGATCCTGCGGGCAGCCGTAAAAATACCAAAGATAACACGCCATCTGTGGTGCATATCGACATGGTGCCAGGCAACCACATCGAAGTGGCGATTGCGGCCAAAGGCGGCGGCAGTGAAAACAAAGCTAAGATGGTAATGTTAAACCCATCTGACGATATCGCCGCATGGGTAGAAAAAACGCTACCGACCATGGGCGCGGGCTGGTGTCCACCGGGTATGCTGGGTATCGGTATCGGCGGCACGGCGGAAAAAGCGGCCGTATTAGCCAAAGAAGCACTGATGGAAAGCGTAGATATCCATGAGTTGATGGCCCGTGGCGCGCAAACGACCGAAGAAAAACTGCGTTTAGACATTTTTGAGCGCGCGAACAATTTAGGCATAGGTGCGCAAGGTCTTGGCGGTTTAACCACAGTGTTAGACGTTAAAATCAAATCGGCGCCTACCCACGCGGCGTCAAAGCCTGTGGTGATGATCCCAAATTGCGCTGCTACTCGCCACGTACATTTCCATTTAGACGGTTCAGGTCCAGCGGAATTAACGCCACCATCATTGGCCGATTGGCCAGAAATTACCCGTGAAGTGGGTGATGATGTGCGCCGCGTGAACTTAGATACTGTGACTCAAGCGGATATCGAACAGTGGCAAAGCGGTGAAACCATTCTGTTGAGCGGTAAAATGCTCACCGGTCGTGATGCTGCCCATAAGCGCATTCAAAGCCTGATTGAAAGCGGTGAAGGTCTGCCAGAAGGCGTGGACTTTACCGGTAAGTTTATTTACTACGTTGGCCCCGTTGATCCAGTCGGTGCTGAAGTTGTCGGTCCTGCGGGCCCAACCACAGCAACCCGTATGGATAAATTCACTGACTTAATGTTAGAGAAAACTGGTCTTATGGGCATGATAGGTAAAGCTGAGCGCGGCCCTGCGACAGTTGAATCAATCAAAAAACACAAAGCGGTATATCTGATGGCCGTTGGCGGCGCTGCGTATTTAGTGTCTAAAGCGATTAAACATTCTCGCGTCGTGGCCTTTGCTGATTTGGGCATGGAAGCGATTTACGAGTTTGATGTGCAAGATATGCCAGTGACTGTGGCTGTGGATTCGCATGGTGTGAACGCCCATGAAACTGGCCCAGCAATTTGGAAAGTGAATATCGCCAACGCGAAAGCGTAAAGGTGAGGATGCAGCGGATTGAACTTGATGGCTTTTTAAGCAAAACAGCTTAAGTTTGAGTTCTGATATCTGTTCTTGAGGTAAAACGTTGCGCCACTGACATTTTGTCACAAAAAAATACGCTCAGGTTCGCCATTTGGCTTGCCTGAGCGTTTTTGTTTCGATAGTGTGGCAAGCTTATCTTCGAAAGATACGATCTCAGATCGTTTTTTAACATTCGTGTTTGCAGCAATGATGATTATCGAATATTTGCAAGCCTCGAACCTGTTCAACAAAAGACGGACATAACAATGAAAATAGCTCCTCTCCTATTGGCGCTCGGCGCTGCGGGACTGGCGTTATCAGCCCAAGCGGCCGATCCAACGCCTTTTACTGTGCAACAACTCATTAAACTCAATAAGATGCACTCTGCGACTGTGTCCCATGATGGCACTAAATTAGTTTATGGTCTTAAAACGGTAAACGATAAGGGAGAGGCCAGCTCGGATCTGTATCTATTAGATTTGATAGACACGAAGGCGAAACCACTGCAATTGACCTCTGCCACGGGCACTGAGCACGATGTGAGCTTCGCCAATGACGACAAGTCGATTTATTTCCTTGCCAGTCGCAGTGGTTCAAGCCAGTTATTTCAACTGCCATTAACGGGCGGTGAAGCGGTACAAGTTTCTGATTTACCTTTGGATATTGATGGCTACAAATTATCAAACGACGGTAAACAAGTTGTACTCAGCATGCGTGTATTCCCCGAGTGTAAGGACTTAGCCTGCTCAAAGGATAAATTTACCGCCGAAGCTGAGCGTAAATCGACTGGCCGTGAATACAAGCAGTTAATGGTTCGCCATTGGGATACGTGGGAAGACCACGCCCGTAACCACTTATTTGTTGGCGCTGTAAACGGTGAAAAACTGACTAAAGTAGTGGATGTGACTCAAGGTTTAGATACTGAAACGCCGCCAAAACCTTTCTCGGGTATGGAAGAAGTAACTTTCACCCCAGACGGTAAGTTTGTGGTTTATAGCGCGAAAGCCCCTAGCAAAGATCAAGCTTGGACCACTAACTATGATTTGTGGCAAGTGCCAGTGACAGGCGGCACCGCAACCAACTTAACCAAAGACAATCTTGCATGGGATGCGCAGCCAACATTTTCGAGCGATGGTCGTTACATGGCCTATTTAGCAATGAAAAAACCGGGTTTTGAAGCAGATCGTTACGGCATTATGCTGCGCGATACTAGCACAGGCCAAACCAAAGAAGTTGCGCCATTATGGGATCGCAGCCCAAGTTCACTGATGTTTGGCCCTGATAATCGTACTTTATATGTTACAGCACAGGATATGGGGCAAGTCTCTATTTTCCAAATTAATACCCAATTTGGTGATGTGCAATCCATCTACAGTGACGGTACTAACAGCTTGATCGCCGTGACTAATGATCAATTAATTTTTGATAGCAAAACCTTAGTTGAGCCTGGCGATCTCTATAGCATCACGACCGATGGTCAAGGTCTTAAGCGTTTAACTGAAGTCAACAAAGATAAGCTGGCTAAGATTAAATTCGGCGAGTTTCAACAATTTAGTTTTAAAGGTTGGAACAACGAAGACGTTTATGGCTATTGGATCAAACCGGCGAACTACCAAGAAGGTAAAAAATACCCGATTGCTTACTTAGTGCATGGTGGGCCGCAAGGTTCATTTGGCAATAGTTTTAGCGGTCGTTGGAATGCCCAATTATGGGCGGGTGCAGGTTATGGCGTCGTCATGGTGGATTTCCACGGCTCTACTGGTTACGGTCAGGCCTTTACTGATTCAATCAGCCAAGATTGGGGTGGTAAGCCATTAGAAGATCTGCAAAAAGGCCTAACCGCGGTGAGCCAGCAACAAAAATGGCTCGATCCGCAAAACGCCTGTGCGCTCGGTGGTTCCTACGGTGGTTACATGATGAACTGGATCCAAGGTAACTGGAACGACGGTTTCAAGTGCTTAGTTAACCACGCGGGTCTGTTCGATATGCGTTCTATGTATTACGTGACCGAAGAAATGTGGTTCGCAGAGCATGAGTTTGGCGGCACTTATTCAGATAACAAAGCGTTATATGAGAAGTTTAACCCAGTGAATTATGTTGAAAACTGGAAAACACCCATGCTGGTTATCCACGGTGAGAAGGACTTCCGCGTCCCTTATGGTCAAGGTTTAGCGGCATTCAGTTTTATGCAGCGTAAAGGGATCCCATCAGAGTTATTGATTTTCCCTGATGAAAACCATTGGATCTTAAAACCTGAAAACTTAGAGCAATGGTATGCTAATGTCTTCGGTTGGATGGACCGCTGGACTAAGCAATAACGACCAGTGCGTTTATGGGCTTTGCACCGACGAAAGCCCATAGAAGCAAGGCTCGCCCTGATAGGATTATCATCGGCGAGTCATTTAATGCTCAACTGACAATCAAAGTATTTTTAGTCTGTATTTAAACTAAGCGTTTTCTGACCAAGTGTATTTTGATTAAGTGCCTTTTGATTCAGTATCTTAAAAAGCCAGACTTTGTTCTGGCTTTTTATTGTGTCATGAAATGTTTTTAATCAAGGAGTTAAGATGAAAATTCGAGCCGCAACCTTAACTGACATCCCTGAAATAAGCGTATTGCTCACTCAATTAACCCAAGAATTTATTGCCCCAACTTGCACTGCAGAGGGGGCTGCAATCTTAGTTAATGCCATGTCGATAGAAGCGATTGGTAGCTACTTTGCTATGGGTTATCAGTACCATGTTGCCATAACGGACTCGGGCCAACTCGCTGGCGTAGTGGGGATGAAGGCGAATAGCCACTTGTACCATCTTTTTGTCGCCTCCCATGCACAGGGGCAAGGCGTGGCGAGAATGCTGTGGGAACATGCCAAAGCTCAATGTTTAGCCCAAGGCAATCCGGGGGTGTTTACCGTGAACTCGGCGCTGAATGCGCAGGCTGTGTACTTAGGCTTTGGCTTTGTGCCCCTTGGACCCGAGCGAGAACGCGGCGGGATCCGTGATATTCCCATGCAGCTATTGCTTTAGGTTGACTGTACTCATTTATCATCCGAACACGAGCACTATCATTCGACTGAATAGTAATTCAACGAAAAAGCTTGAGCGAAAAGAGCTTGAATTAAAGCACTAGAGTGCAAAGAACTTGAATAAAAAGAACTTTACCGAATAGAACTAAAAATAGAGGAATTATGGCAAATTTAACATTTTATCCCATCGGCACCGTAGGCGAAAAATGGGGCGAGGCTGAAAAAGCCGCATGGCTGGCGAGTACCCAAATCAAGCGTTCGTATCAGGACGATGTCGTGACGCCACTCAAGGCGATGGAAGCAGCACTCTTGGCACTTGGGCTTACCGTTGTGCAATATGGCGCCTTGTCGATAAATGCGGAGCGTTATCCCTTGCTTGCGGTTAAGTCAGCGTCCTTCGATCCTCAAAAACTGACAGTATTAGTCACGGGTGGCGTGCACGGTTACGAGACCAGCGGTGTTCATGGTGCCTTGGCATTTTTAGCGGATAAGGTGGCGCATTATGTTGATCGCGTCAATCTTGTGATCGCCGTGTGCGTGAGTCCTTGGGGTTACGAAACCATCAACCGTTGGAACCCTAAGGCTATCGATCCTAATCGCTCATTTTATGCCAATAGCCCAGCGGAAGAATCGGCGGCCTTGATGGCCTTAGTCGCATCCGTAGAGCAAGATTTTGATGTGCATGTGGACTTACATGAAACCACTGATTCAGATGAATTAGAATTTCGTCCAGCGCTTTGCGCCCGTGATGGAAAAGAGTACGTCAAAGGTACTATCCCAGATGGTTTTTATGCTGTGGGTGATACCGAAAACTCAATGGATGCCTTTCAGAAAGCCATTATTGATGGTGTGAGTAAAGTGACGCACATTGCTCCTGCCGATGAGAAAGGCGAGATCATTGGCTCGACTGTGGTGCAGCACGGGGTGATTAACTATCCGCTTAAGTCATTAGGGCTTTGCAGCAGTGTCACTGGCTGTATCTATAACACAACGACAGAAGTGTACCCAGATAGCCCAACGGCCACGCCTGCCGAATGTAATCTGGCGCAGGTTGCAGCCATCACCAGCGCCATTGATTATGTACTGGCACAGCGTTAGTCACAGTTTGTTGTGATGCTCAGCTAAGTGGTGATTAGCTTAGTGATCGTAAGTGAGTGATGCCCAGTTGAGTTAGCTGCTAGTGAAGTCATTTTGCGTGCGATCGATTAACGCATCGACTCCTTAATTAGGTCATTCACGGAACATCACGCAATAAAAAGCCCTCATTCGAGGGCTTCTTCATTTATGTCGCGCGGCTTTTATTAAGCACGAGCCTAGCATTGGCAGGCGATAACCTAGTTGTTGTCGCTATAGTCACGGCCATAATAGCTATCGAGGAACAGTTGTTTCAGCTCGTTAATCAATGGGTAACGTGGGTTGGCACCGGTACATTGATCATCGAACGCATCTTCGGCTAATTCATCTAACTTGGCGAGGAAGTCGGCTTCGTTGACACCGGCTTCTTGGATAGAAGCAGGAATGCCAATCGTCTTCTTGAGGTGTGTGATTTTCTCAAGCAATTTTTCGACTTTTTCTTCATCCGTCTTTCCGCCTAGTTTCAAGTGATCTGCGATGGCAGCATAACGGCACAGGGCTTTTGGCCTGTCGTATTGGCTAAAGGCCGCTTGCTTAGTGGGCAGATCCGTTGCGTTAAAGCGTATTACGTTGTTGATCAGCAGCGCATTGGCTAGGCCATGGGCGAGATGGAACTCGGCGCCCAGTTTGTGTGCCATTGAGTGGCAAATCCCAAGGAAAGCGTTAGCAAAGGCGATACCCGCAATAGTGGCGCCATTGTGGACCTTTTCACGGGCGACAGGTGATTGTGAACCCAAGTTGTAGGCATCGGGTAAATATTTGCACAGTAAGTCGAGGGCTTGTAGCGCTTGGCCATCGCTGTACTCATTCGCCATCACGCTGACATAGGCTTCTAATGCATGGGTCACCGCATCTATGCCACCAAAAGCGGTGAGGGATTTAGGCATGTCCATCACAAGATTTGGATCAACAATCGCCATATTGGGCGTGAGTTGATAGTCGGCAATCGGGTATTTTTTACCGGTAATTTCGTCTGTCACTACCGCAAAAGGTGTGACTTCTGAGCCAGTGCCTGAGGTGGTAGGAATTGCTACCATCATGGCTTTGGTGCCCATTTTAGGGAATTTGTAGATACGTTTACGAATGTCCATAAAGCGCAGTGCGAGATCGGCAAAATCCACATCTGGATGCTCGTACATTACCCAAATAATCTTAGCCGCATCCATTGGTGAGCCGCCGCCGAGCGCAATTATCACATCGGGTTTAAAGCTTTGAGCGACCTTAGCGCCTTGACGCACTATGGCTAATGTGGGATCGGCTTCAACATCGTAAAAAATTTCGGTTTCAAGGCCTTGGGCTTTTAAAATCCGCATGGTTTCATCGCAATAACCGTGGTTGAACAAAAATCTGTCTGTGATGATTAAGGCGCGCTTTTTATCGCTCAGTTCTTCGAGCGCGATGGGCAAACTGCCGCGGCGGAAATAGATAGATGCAGGAAGCTTATGCCACAACATGTTTTCGGCCCTCTTAGCGACGGTTTTTTTATTGATCAGATGACTCGGGCCAACGTTTTCTGAAATCGAGTTGCCGCCCCAAGAACCACAGCCTAACGTCAGCGAAGGCGCCAGTTTGAAGTTGTACAGATCGCCAATGCCGCCCTGTGAAGCTGGGGTGTTGATCAAAATACGTGCAGTTTTCATTCTAAAACCAAAGGCATGCACACGTTCTGTTTGGGTATCTTGGTCGGTATAAAGCCCTGATGTGTGGCCAATGCCGCCGAGCGCGACTAAGGCTTCGGCTTTATCCATGGCATCGTTAAAGTCGATGGCGCGGTACATGCCAAGTAATGGCGATAATTTTTCATGGGCGAAGGCTTCGCTGTCGCAAATGTCGGTGACTTCACCAATCAACACTTTTGTCCAGTGCGGCACTTCAAAGCCTGCCATTTTCGCGATACTGGCAGCACTTTGGCCAACGATATCGGCATTTAAACCGCCATTTTTCAAAATGACGTGTTGCATCGCCGCGGCTTCATCCTTCGACAGCATATAGCCACCGTGGGTTGCGAAACGCTCTTTAACCTGCTCATAAATACTGTCGACCACAATTACCGCTTGCTCTGACGCACAAACCACACCGTTATCGAAGGTTTTTGACATGAGAATCGAACTGACTGCGCGTTTGATGTCGGCGGTTTCATCGATAACAATAGGCGTGTTACCCGCACCTACGCCAATAGCCGGTTTACCGGAAGAGTAGGCGGCTTTCACCATGCCGGGGCCTCCCGTTGCGAGGATTAAATTGACCTTAGGGTGAGTCATTAATTGATTTGATAGTGCAACGCTGGGTTCATCAATCCAACCAATAATGTCTTTGGGTGCGCCCGCGGCTATGGCAGCATCAAGCACTAATTTTGCTGCAGTTGTGGTCGATATTTTGGCCCTAGGATGGGGCGAGAAGATGATCGCGTTACGGGTTTTAAGGCTGATTAAGGCTTTAAATATTGCAGTTGATGTGGGGTTAGTGGTGGGGACTATGCCACAGATGATGCCTACGGGTTCAGCAATGGTAATAGTACCGAAGGTGACATCTTCAGATAAAATCCCGCAGGTTTTTTCATCTTTGTATTTGTTATAAATGTACTCAGAGGCAAAGTGGTTTTTAATTACTTTGTCTTCAACCACGCCCATGCGGGTTTCTGCGGCGGCCATTTTGGCCAGCGAGATACGCGCATCGGCAGCGGCAAGGGCGGCTGCACGGAAAATTTTATCGACTTGCGCTTGGCTGAATGTCGCATACTCGGCTTGTGCTTTCGCTACTCGCTCGACCATGAGATCCAGTTCTTGTGCATTGGTCACTGTCATGATTAATACTCCTAAAAAGATTTAGTGAATCAAGGCATTCACTAAATCCTCTTTATGGTAGAAAATTACACCTAAAGCCGCGTTGAAAGTGTGATATCAACGACAATATCGTGCTTTTATGTAATAAAACTACACTTAGGGTAACTTGTTTGTTTAAAATTGCGCTGAAAATGCATCGGCTTCGATAACTAAATATTATTCGAAGTTGTGATTTAACCTCAAAAATCTCATTTTTCAGTCAATAGCGCTTGAGATACTATACTTGCCCTCAAGCTTATTTTGATGAAGACGGCGTGACACGCACATAAGGATAGTCCCTTGGAGTTAACTCTTTACGTTAAATTTTTTCTTGGCCTCGTTGCCATCATTAATCCGGTTGGCTTGTTGCCTGTATTTGTGAGCTTAACGAGCCATCAAACGGAGGCTGAGCGGAATCACACGGGTAAAGTAGCGAACTTTGCGGTTGTGGTGATTCTCTTAGTCACGATTGTGGCGGGGCAGCACATTCTGAATATGTTCAGCATTTCGTTATCTGCCTTTAGAATTGCTGGTGGCAGCCTGATTGCCATTATTGCGATGTCAATGTTGCAAGGTAAGTTAGGTGAAGTGAAGCGTAACCAAGAGGAAGACCGCGAATCCTCGGCGATGGAATCTGTGGCGGTTGTGCCTTTGGCTTTGCCACTGATGGCGGGACCTGGCGCTATCAGTTCGGTGATTGTCTTTGCCGCTGAGCATAATTCATTGTCGAACATTATTGCGATGTTCATTACTGTGATAGTGTTTGGTTTAGTCAGTTTTGGCCTGTTTAGAATGGCATCTATCATTTATAAGATCCTCGGCAAAACGGGTATTAACGTGATTACCCGTCTCATGGGACTCTTGATGTTATCTATTGGTATCGAAGTCATTGCGGCTGGTGTGAAGGGATTATTCCCACAGCTTTTCAGCTAGAGTCATCTTCAGTCACAGATTAAGTGTTCCTTTCTCTAGAAAAACGCATTGGAATTTTCAATGCGTTTTTTATTTCTATCTGATTCTTGTTTGACGTTTCTTAAGTTTGCTCTGCGATTAGCAAAATCTAAACAATTGATGGAATATGGGGGAAATCCTCGTTTATCAGGATATTAGCTTGTGCAATTTCCATAAACCTTAGTCGTCCTACGGTTGATATTATGCTATACCTAGTGTTCGGTATTTGGATCTAAAACTAAGTTTAAAAGGATATTTCTATGAAATGGCAATGGATTGGTAATCTCAGTCTAAAACAAAAATTATTAATGGTTGTTTTGCCTCCACTGTTAGCCTGTTTTTTATGTGGCACGCTTTACCTCATTGAAAAATATGAATATAGAAAAGATTTAACCTTAGTAGTGCAATTAAGCGAGCTGGCCGTCACCAACAGTAATTTAGTGCATGAGTTACAAAAAGAGCGCGGCATGAGTGCTGGATTTATTGGCTCAGCAGGAAAAGCGTTTGCGGGTAAAATACCTGATCAAAGACAATTAACGGATACGCAGCTCGGCCTCTATCAGCGTTTTATCACTGAGAATCATCTTCCGGAGATATTTGCCCCAAAACTTAGAGAGCTAAACGCTCAACTCGGGCGTTTAAATGCAATCCGCTCGCAGGTGGATAGTTTAAGTATCAGTGTCGCCGATGAAGTTGCCTATTACACTGAGTTAAATAAGTTATTACTGACAATAGTCGATGAAACCGCAAAAACGGGTGCTAATCAAGAAATCGCCATTAAAGCGACGGCTTTTAGTGCTTTTTTGCAATTAAAGGAAAGGGCGGGGATTGAAAGGGCGGTACTCAGCTCAACCTTTGGCCAAGCTGGATTTAAGCCTAAGGTTTATGCCAAATTTATCACTTTGGTTTCGGAGCAAAATACATATCAAGAGCGTTTTTTAGCGCTAGCAAATTCTGATTTATTATCCTCGTTTAACCGTTTACAGAGTTCAGCTGCAATGCATGACGTTGAGCTGTTACGTCAAATCGCATTCGAGCAAGATAATCAAAAAATCCTGCAACAAAGTCCCGAAGAGTGGTTCAGTAAATCGACGGCGCGGATTGAGCTATTACGTGAGTTTGAACAGCAAGTCTCGGCAGATTTACTTAATACCACCCATGAAAGATTAACCTTAGCGAATGAGAAAATGTTCTTAGTGCTCGCGACCTTAATCTCAGTATTGGCGATAGTCTTGATATTGAGTCTATCTGTTATCCGTTATTTGCATGACAGTGTGCATCACTTATATTCGACCATCACGCAAGCCCGTAAACATTACGACTTAAGTGTGCGTCTGACTCACTCTAGCTCCGATGAATTCGGTGAACTCGCCATCGCCTTTAACGATATGATGAGTGATTTTGAAAAGGTGATCCTACATGTACGTTCCAGTGGCGCTAAATTGCAACAAGCTGTGGCGCAAATGGATCTCTGTACCCATGCCATGGAGCAAGATGTGATGGCGGGCCACAGTGAGGCAGAACAAGTGGCCTCCGCTATGACAGAAATGAGTGCAACAGTGGCCGAGATTGCCAGCAATGCAGTGCAGGCATCCGAAGCGTCTTCCGCCGCCAATATAGAGGCTAAAGAGGGCAACCTCGAAGTCGGCCGAACCAGCAAAGCGATCAAAGCGTTAGCCGACGATATTAGTGGAGCTTCTAAAGCCATTAACGATTTAGATCGTGAAATTCACGGCATAGTGGTAGTGCTTGAAGTGATCAGCAGTATTGCTGAGCAAACTAATTTACTCGCGCTTAATGCCGCCATTGAAGCTGCCCGCGCAGGGGAAATGGGCCGCGGTTTTGCTGTAGTTGCAGACGAAGTCCGAAGTTTAGCGCAGCGCTCACAAACTTCGACCTCTGACATTAAAAATATGACAGATAGATTGAAGGCGGGAGCGAGCATTGCAGTAAAAGCCATGGACAGAGGGTTAGCTCAGGCTAATAGCAGTGTCCATGAAGCTGAACAGGCTGGCATCGAATTGAAACGTATTGTGGAGCAAGTAGACATTATTGACCGCATGAACGAGCAAATTGCTACAGCAACCCATGAGCAATCGGCGGTATCCGAAGACGTAAATCGTAATGCACTGAAGATCAGTGAGATTTACCTTAATACTCAAAGGATCTCCGATGAGCTTAGGGAACTGACCAAAGCCCTGACGTTTGACGCGAATTCAATGTCAAAAGAAGTGCACAAATTTACCGTCAATTAACGGTATAAAACGGTGAAAAGATTCAAGAAATCACGGCGGTTTGTTTAGCAATTGTGCAACCGCCTGAAACTGAGTCTTTTTTACTTGACCCCCTTTAGGCTTTTGCGTACAGTACCGCTCCGTTAACGATGAAAGCCTCTCGGCAGGGCTATATGAAATCGTTAGTGATTCTTGAACGTGAAAGATTAACCACGCTAACATAAATCGACATATGGTGAGGTGTCCGAGTGGCCGAAGGAGCACGCCTGGAAAGTGTGTATACGGTAACGTATCGAGGGTTCGACTCCCTCTCTCACCGCCAAATTCTAAGAACCCGATCACATGGTCGGGTTTTTTCATTTCTATCAAAAACTTATTGAATTATAGTTGCTTAATCCAATGGCTAACCAACCTTTGGCACCTTAAGGTGGTACAAAAGGGTGGTACAAAACGATGGCATTTATGATCCAACCTCGCAGAGATCTGAAGTCTGGAATGTGGAAAATCCGCAAGGGTATTCCTGCACATTTACGGCCTTTCTTAGACGGTAAAACAGAGCTTAAAAGAAGTCTTGAAACTAAGGACGCAGCAGAAGCAAAATCTCGGGCATCAGTCATTGTTGCAGAGTTTGAAGCTATCACGGCTAATGCCCAGTTGCGTTACGATAATCAAGAACGAGAGCAGCAAGTTAACCCTGCCCAATTAGATGCTATCGTGAGTCATTGGTTCGTTAATGAACGTCAACGACTAAGCCAGCCAGATATCCTCGCTCGATATACTCTAGAGACATCCGATGGGCTTGAAGCGATGGCAGAGTGGTTTAGCGATCCGTTAGAGGCGTTAAACGTCGCTGAAGGTACTATCCACCAGCAATCAGCAGAACAACGCTTCATGAGTCACATGAACGATTTCGTTGATGAGGCTCTCACTCTGTCTCAGTGCCAACTCTTTTCCCATGCCGCTAGGCTGTATCTCTCCGTTAAATTAGCTGAAGCTATTATTAGGCTGTGTAATTCTGCATTTGACCTAGAAGTATATACACGACGGGAGCGAAATAGAGGCTTCGAGCCACTGTTCATGCCACGAAGTGACTTAGGGAATGTGCAGGACTTTGCTGATAACAGTCGTGCTGCACTAGCTGAATCAGGGTTAGAAGTCGTTCCTGATGATATGGCTACTCGAGGGGATCTCTCAACATCATTTACCGTTTCTCATTTGGTTGAATGGGTTAATACTCAAAAAAGTCTCATCTTAGGTGAGACGGCTTTTAAGTCATGGCAAGCAGACCGCAATCGACCATGCAACAGACTCATCGAGTTTTTCGGCACTAAGCCAATAGGTCAAATCCAGAAGATTGATATGCGTAACTTCTTCAATTGGATCATTCAATGTCCCAGTAAGCCAACGCATGATGTCAGAGACCTCTCCTTTAAGAAGCAAATTGAGATAGCAAATAAGCAAGGGTTAACTCGGGTTAGCATCAATACAGCTGATAAGGAACTTAAGCTGATCTCAGGCTATTTCCAATAAGCGGTGAAATTGGATATCTTGCCGAAAAACCCGTGTCACCAAGTCTCTCCGGGTAAAGAAGCTGTAAGGACAGTGAGAGATCCGGGCTATTCAAACACTGAGCTATCACAGATTTTTTCCTTACCACTTTTTCAGGCTCGAACAGATGCACAGAAAGCAAGGTATGGTGAGGCACCTTACTGGTTACCCGTTATCCTCGCCTATACAGGAGCAAGAGCAGAAGAGATTGCTCAACTCTATGTGAATGACATTAAACAGGATAAGGACGACCCTCAGCTATGGTTTTTTCATATCCAAGAGGTGAGGGACGATCAATCCGTTAAGACGGGTGAATCAAGGAAAGTGCCAGTATGTCGATCTCTCATCGAGTTGGGACTGCTCGATTACCTTCACTCTTTACCCGTTGATGGCCGCTTGTTTCCTGTGCTCAAAGCAAACAATAAGGCTAAGTATCATTTGGCGGTTGCAAGGCACCTCAAAGAGGCGTTTATGACGCTCAATATCGAACATTTTGACACACTCAAACCGCTACATGCGTTCCGCCATCGCTTCATTACAGAGGCAAGGAAGGTGATGCGTGAGGATATTCAAAACGCGATAACGGGACACTCTAATGCAGGGAATACGGGACGAAATTATGGGATCTACTCAGAACTGCATCAGGCGATAGATAAGATACCAGTCATCTCTATTCCTAAATGGCATCTTTAATCTATTAAGTGGACAAAGGTAATTTAGAAGTAATACTCTATTTAGTATCATTCAGATTAATATTTGTGCTGCGTCCTTATTTATCAGCTTGTTAAGAGTTAGTACGGTGTAGCTTACCAACTTAAAACCTTCTGACTTTGAGATACAGATATGAGGATAGGCTAAAGAGTCTTCCTCTTAAAACACCGATATAGCAAAATTTCTCCCCTTCAGTTGATACTGCTAACTACATAGTACCCTTAGATTTCCTAATGCTCGTTTGTCTCTATAGAGTCTCCGTGAATCAGACAGGCCGATAAGTTTTATGGCATTTCCAATATAACTTATGAATCATTTATGATTGAGTGTTAAAGCCTCTGAGTTATTGTTAATTGCTTTGAAATCATGCGTCATTTAAATGGCGTTTTTCTATTTAAATCAAAATCTTTTGTTTTGGCTTGGTTGGTGATATAGGATTTTCTTAGAAATAAGTGAACTCTAATTGAGGTGGTTATGTTTGATTTAATAACACGTACTTTTTGTAAGAAATGTATTTTCAATAACCTTAATTGTGTCAGTTTTGGTTGCAAACATTACTATGTGTATCAGCCGATTATCAATAGGAATGGTGCTCTTTTTGCTGTCGAAATACTATCAAGACCTATATTGAATTTAAATCAAATTTCAATTGAAGAATATTTCGACTCTTTAGATTCTGATGATGGTAAAAAGTTGATAAAGCATCAGCTTTTGAATTTTTCAAATAATTTCAGTAATTTAGATTTGGGTACTAAGAAAATATTTTTAAATATAGATAGATATTTATTGATTGATCAGGAGATTACTAACTTCATCACTAAAAGTAGTTCTAGTTTTAAGACGCATAATTGGGAGGTTGTTTTTGAAATTACAGAAAGACAATACAAATGTATACCAAATGTAAAGAGCGCTTTCTATAGAATGTTGTTGAATGATGTTTCATTTGCTGCTGATGACTACTCTTCAATAACAAAAACCCATCAATTTGTAAATGATTATGACTATGTGAAAATAGATATGGATGAAATAAAAAGAAGAGTCGATAATGGATTCGATTGTTTCATTGATGAGCTTTATTTAATGAAAGAAAGTGGAATAAAACTAATTGCTGAAAAAATACAAACAAAGAATGATTACCTATTAATATACTCAATGCCGTTTGACTATTTTCAAGGTTTTTATTTTGATGAATAAGTATCAAAACTCTATAATACACTTTTAGCTTGTCCATAGCCTGTACTGTCTAAAATGGCTCTAGTCAGGTTTCTGACTAGTAATGGAGCATAAAGGGGGATTATTGTGTTTATGGCAAGATTGAATGGTCACAAGTATAAAGAGAGGCACTAAGCCTCTCTTAAACATTTCCGAGCACCACTACTAAACACTATAACTTATAGAAGGTTCTGTTGTGGCTTTAGTTTGTTTCATCCGTATGCCGAATTCTTGTATCGGCACAGAGTTGTCATCAAATATTGGCTTTAAGATAATTCCCTTAATCATGGCTTTACTGTTGTGTCGGCCTTTCTCAAAGCCTTTCTCCACCAGCCGTTTGGTCATGATATTACGGGTCATCTTCCAGTCGCCATCACGCTCAGCCCACTTTCTAAAGGCATCATATAACGTATCTGTATAGGTAAAATCCCCCTTACAGGTACATTCCTCAAGGAATATAGCGAGCAAGTCTGACTCGTGACGATACTCTGCGATTTCTGACTTTATCGAATTGGGAATCGAGGCTTTAATGCCATCCTTTAGCCACATTTGAACGCCTTCTAGAGCCCAATTGAGGATACCTGAGAGTTCAGCATATAGCTTATCCATTAATCGTGGGTCCATCTGCTCCTGACTGAAACTCGCATTGAATGGAAGCATGATCATTCTTCGCCACATGCCGAGGCTCGTATCACGAATCACGGGCTTGTGGTTACCTATCATGATGAGTTTAAACTTCGGACGGTATTCTAGTTCTACCTTGGCATAGAGTTGACGAGTGACAATCACATCATCACCAGTCATAGATTTCACTAGGTTTTCATTCATCCTAGAGCCTTCAGGTAATTCATTAGCCACAACTACACGACTACCAGCAAGCTTAACTAAGGATGGGTTAGGGCCTGTATTACCGTTATTGGTTTGCAGCAAAACACTACTATCGATCTGATGATAGTAACTTCCCATTAATCGCTGTATCACGTTCATAAAGGTGCTCTTACCATTACAACCATGACCGTGGAGGAAGAACAGTACTTGTTCGTCTGTTCGTCCGGTTAGCATGTAACCGACTATGCGTTGTAAAAACTTAGCGTATTCTTTGTCGCCACAGGTGATTTCATCAATGAACTGTAACCAACGAGGGCAACCAGCTGAGCTATCGAAATGAACATCCCCACAGCGGCTGATGTACATTTCTTTCTGTGCGGGTAATAGTTTTCCGTTAGCTAAGTCTAATACGCCATTGTTTACTCCAAATAGCATAGGATTAGCATCGAAGCAGTTCGAAGATATCTGATTGCCTGACTTGAAGATTTCTAGCATATCCATCATTTTTTTACGATTAAGCGTCATCCGGCCAAATTTTTGTAATTGCTCTGCTTCAGCTAACTTAGTCTTATTTTTGGTTTGTATTGCTTCTTCTAGCAAACTACAACCTTGATTGATAAGACGTTCTCCAACACAGCGGGTATATTCAAGCTCCTTTCCGCTTGATGGAGCCCAATGTTTGCCATTAAAGTTAACCATGTTGTTAAGTTCTGGTACATACATCATGCTGTCGTTGGTGATCGCTTTTAATCGGTCAGCATTACCCACATCATTCAGTGTGTCTTCGTTGAAGTTAGTCCAGATCTCGGGGATAGTTTCATCTGGAACAGACATAGGGTCTGTAGAGGTGTTGTCATTGTTTACAGCAGGTTCACAGATCACTTCAACAGACTGCTGGCTTACACCGTATTGATTAACCAGCTCCTCGAGTGATAAGGCATCTTCATGCCTTAAATAGTCGTCAATGTCCTTACCTTGGCCTTCAGGTAGACTGACTTGAATTAACGAGGCTAATCCTAGTCCCGCAAATTTCTCCCGATACTTATCACCCGCAGCATCACTATCAAAGAAGGTGATCACTTTACGTTCTTGTAAGTTCTGCTTTATCCATGTGAGCTGTTCCTGACTCAGTTGTCCATTGGTTGCCAGTACAGGTCCTTCCCATTTGTGAGATAATAAGGCTAAAAAGTCGTGTTCACCTTCAACGATAGCGACTGCCCCAGCGTCATTAATTAAATGTTGTCCATAAAACTGAATGTCATTTAACCAAAATTGCTTAGGCATTTGATATTGTTTCTCTTTCTTGGGGTCTTTAAACGTGAAGCGGCAAAGATTTCCATCTTCATCATAATGAGGAAAGATATAGACATCCCTTGGGAAAAAATCCGAAGGATTGGATTGGCCTTCTTTAACCAATCCTGATGCATACATCTCATTACGGCTGAAGCCTTGAGCTTCTAAAGCACACCAAAGTTGACCTTGGGAATACCCTATGTCGTTATCAAAAAGTACTTCTGGACTGAATTTTCGCTTTTCCATAAGAGCAGCAAAAGGTTTACTTTTATCAGCAATCATAGGTTCTAAATAATGTTCACATGCTGCATCCATAAGATCTTGGCGACGAAGGAATTGCTCCTCGGTCAGCTCTAGCTTCTCAGGCTTAACTTTCTTAGCTTTGGGTTGAGTATTGATGCTTATCCCTTCGATCTCGCCAGCAAGTAACTTGTTGGCTGCATCATAGGGATTGTCTGCAAGGTCATAACAGGTCAGAAAACTATAAATATCACCGTGTTCCGCACATGAGTAGCAGTGATAGTTTTGGTCCGCTGGATCGCCATGATAAATTTTGAAACAGCCTGCATGCCCACAGAAGGGACAAATATCATCCTCTAACTTGCAATAGTCGCTTGATGTTGGCTTAATCTCACTGCCGACGAGCTTAGCGATCAGTTCTGGCAAGTCATAAAGAGCTTTAACGCCCTCTAAACCGATTTCATTCAATGTTTCATGGTTAAATCTGTTATTGGCTACAAATATTTGAGATGTCATGTGACATATCCTCTAAAACAGAGGCCAACAGACTAAAATATATATGGAAATAGTTTGTCTGTAGTTTGGCCTTCGAGCTGGTTTTAGCTCTTCCCCTGTTTAAGTCGTCCTTCAACCTAAACAGGGGCATTCTTTCCTCTATTAATCGAACATACGACGATAAAGGTTTGTTGCCTGCATCCCTGTGGCATTAGTTGTTTGAGAGCATTCCAGAAGTCCCGAAGCCACCAGTCGACCGATATGGCGTTTAGCCGTTCTTAATGAATAACCGCAACGCTTTATCAAGGTATTAGCTAAACTCTCCCTACCACCCAACAGCACGCCATTACTCACAGGCATCCGACTTATCTCGTAGAGTGTTCGGCCTAATTGATCTTGGAATAGCTCAAAAGGTAGCTTGAACACGCTAGAGCTAACTGCGTTGCTTGCTGTTGCTATAGGGCTGTGGTTTAGGTCATGGTTTATCATCTCAATCTCCGGTGGGGTCATTCATGTCATGCCTCTCACATAATGTTTTAATCGATTGGAGTTAGAGTTGAATGCAGTAAATTGATGAGATTTCAACCAAATCGGTTAAAGTGGCTAAATGTTGCCTTAAACAACTGATAGAATATTTTATTTTAAAATTGCAGATTGTTATAAATAAATGTAATAACATTGATTTATAAGGTTTTTATTGCTAGTTTACTTAGTGGAAGTCACAAAAGAAGATAAAAGATGGCATCAACTGTCTTAGACTGGTGATGCTAGAGTTCACGATAGTAACTCGGATGACGTGAACTCTAGTGTGCTGGTTGAGTGTTCAGCATGAAGGTTCCCACATCTATCAGGTTGATAATCACTGGTTCACTCGTCTTCACTCCACTCCCAATAAGCCTAAACCGCTTTACACCAACCTCAGCCGAAAATTCAGCAGACTGACTAAAGTATTTCTATTAACTTTTTCTATAGCTATTTTTAGAAAATCAATTAAAAATCAGCAAGTAAAAACAATAAAACTGTCAAATAGGGCAATGTTACTTGCATTTGATGGAGAGTGAGTTGGCAGAAATCAGCAGCAAAATCGGCAGGGAGAAAAGGTGTTGTCCAAGCTGGTCGTTAGCAGCAAACTGTGAAATAACAACTGTTCAGCCTGATTGAGGGTTGGTACACTTCGGGATTATTAGTTATTGTTTTTAAAGAGTTGATTACGGCTCTCACCCTGACTAGCTGAAACTTGATGCTACTAATGTTCTGTGCGAAAAGCAGTAATATTACTGACTAGTATCATGAAGAACTATCGCAGGTACTGAGGCAGAAGATATTTTATAACAATAGCTTATGATTTAATCGATAAGGATGCACACATGTCCATTGACCCTAAGCAATTACAATCATTGGCGGCAAGCCAACCTGAAGTCGCCGCACTATGGCTTTATGGTTCTCAGGCCAAAGGTAATGCTACAGAGCAGAGTGATTGGGATTTGGCGGTCGCATTTGACCCTGTTAAGACTGATAACGTGCTCGATAATCGTCTAAGAGCAGAGTTGTTAGCGATGGACTGGCAGCGTGCACTGGGTTTGCCGGAAGGAAAGCTCTCAGTCGTCGACATTAATCTGGCTCCTATTCCGTTGGCATTCGGTATTATTGATGCTAACAAGGTTCTATACAGTCGTGATGAAGGCCGAAGGATGCAGGAAGAAGCCCGTATTATGTCGTCGATGGAACTCGATTATGCAACGTCGCCAATGAGCAGAGGAACAACTAACTGATGTCTGATAATGCCTATATAACGTCTCTACACCTTAGCCTCAACCGTTATCAGGCTGAGCTGGTTGAACTAAAGCTTATACTCAGCCAGCGTTCGCTATCGAATCTTGAATATCGTGCTGCTGAACGAACCTTGCAGGTTTCGATTGAAGCCTGTATCGGTATTGCTAAACATTGGGCTAAAGCATTGGCAGGACATAGCCCGCAGGATGCTTATCAAGCTTTTGAGATCCTCTGTCAGCGTGGAGCACAACCTGTTGAGGAACTTAGCGGTTGGCGTAAGGTGATAGGTCTTCGTAATGCACTGGTGCACGATTACCTTAATATTGATCCTGAGATTATTCGCAGTGTGATAGCTCAGGGCTATAGCGATAAATTGTTTGTTTTTGCAGAGCAAGGTCTTAACTGGCTCGCTCAGCAGCAGGATTGCTAAATAGATTCGTGATAACGATTGGTTGGGATCACGGAGAACGTTAACATAGATTCTGAGCCTAGACTCACCTTAGCCACTTGATAGATGAGTCTAGCAACGACCAATAGTGACTATTTGTCTGGATAATCTCTATACCAATAGTTAACCGCAAGCCATTCCCCAAAAGCCTGAAAATGGACTAGCAGCCTGACTATCCAGTGCATATATGGTAGATGTTCTCTAGGATGAGTCGCGTATAGATTACCATCCTTTGTGATTGAGATAGTCTCAGGGGTAAAACCTTTCTCAATGAGAAATGCTTTAATAGCACCTTGATCTCTAAAGCTTCCTGCACCCATTGCTACCTCTCCTTGAAGGTGCATCATCTTCTGATCTGTACCTCGTTTATCTGGGACAATCTCGACTGTAAAGAAGGGGCTGTGGTTTTTGATGGCTTCGTTAATCTGATGATCTCTTGTTTCTGGCGTAAATCGGCCTTCAACAAGCAAAAGGGGGTAGGTTAAGACTAATTCGTCGTGCATGATTTTTTCTCCGATTGAAGTTTTAATGGGGCAGTATTTGTCACCCCCCATATTTCTATTTTAATCAGTGGGAGATCGTTTCAACTGACTTATACCGTCATTTTTTACCATGAACTAAGGCATAAGAAACCTGATGTAAATCAACTACACAGGAAACATATATGCTTATTTCAACATTAACCCACCGTAATCAACTCGACTCTTCAGACTCAGTTATCAGGGAAGCCATTGCTATCTTGGAGAGTCGCTACACCCTGCAAGCTAATCCGCAGGCATTCACCTCTCCACAACTGGTAAAAGACTATCTTCGACTGAAAATGGCTGGATACGAGCGGGAGGTATTTGCGGTATTGCTACTGGATAGCCAGCACCGTTTGATTAGTTGTGAAGAACTCTTTTTCGGCACGATAGATGCCGCCTCAGTATATCCTCGTGAGGTAGTAAAAATAGTTCTGCATAGAAACGCCGCTGCCGTGATATTCGCCCACAACCATCCCTCAGGCATGCCTGAACCCTCAGAGGCCGATAAACGCATTACAGAGCGTTTAAAGACAGCCCTGGCAACTATTGATGTATCAGCGTTAGACCATTTTGTTGTTGGTCATCAAGATGTCGTTTCGTTTGCTGAAAGGGGATGGTTATGAATACACCAGCGGCAACTGAACAGCCTATTCAGATTGACCTTCAGTCAGGAAGGAAACTACTACCTATCACGCTTAGTTTGGCTCAGATCCTTAAGCGATTGCTGGTGGATGCTAACAAACCTATCAATAGTAAAGCCGTTACGATTAACTTCCGTGATCCTAGCTATTCTGCTGAGTCTGGTGGCTTTCATCCGGTCGAAATCCGTTTGGAATATTCATCAACCACCAGCATGTGGCAATTCTGCTATATCACTGACTTTGCCTATCAAGGACGTTACTACCCAGAATTAGAGAAGGACATCGACTTCAACTTTGCAGAGGCTTCAGGGTATCAGGCTTATGTTGGTCATCATCCGTTAAGCCACTTCAGCGGCCTATACCGGCTATGGGAAGCCAACTTCAGAAGCTATCTGGTAGATGATCTCTACCAAATAACCATCAACTGGGATTAACCCGCAAACACCATTAAGGCGGCCAACGTTTCACTGCATGGGTTCATGTGGTGGGCATTCGGCTGCCTGAACGACAATCAGGAAGGAGAAACATCATTAACGAATTACTAAAAAAGGTCGCTAAAGCTGCACTGCTGACCATAGTGCCGATCCTCATCCAAGCCTTCGCTGAGCGTTATCTTTCAGATGAAGAACCTTGGGCAAACATTGATGTTGATGAAGATCAAGAATCTGAATAACACATTGTTTTCATAACCAATAAACCAAGGCCATGTGACACGGTCGTAAACACATCAATAATCGTGTCACATGGGTTGTTTTGGACCTTTTGAAGGGCTTGGTCAGTATACCTTGCCCTATTGAACAGGAGTCGTTCATGGCAGAAATCGGATATGCCCGTGTATCGACCACGGGACAAAGTCTCGATGCCCAACTGAAGGCATTAGCAAATTGCGACAAAGTGTTTCAAGAAAAGGTAAGTGGTGCGAAGGATGACCGTCCGCATCTGCAACTCATGCTGGAGTTTGTGAGGGAAGGTGACATCGTTATCGTCACCAAGCTGGATAGACTCGCAAGAAACACTCGTCACTTGCTTGAAATAGCTGAGTTTTTGGAACGCAAAAAGGTTTCATTGCAAATTCAAAACCTCGGGATTAATACAGCAACCCCTACAGGCAAACTCATGCTGACTATGGTTGGAGCCATTGCAACCTTTGAAAGAGAGCTGATGTTGGAAAGACAAGCTGAAGGAATAGCTCTCGCAAAACTGCGAGGGAAATATAAAGGACGTAAACCCACGGCAATCACTAAGGCCAAAGAAGCCGCCCCAATGCTTGCAGAGGGTATATCTAAACCGGAAGTCGCAAAGAGGCTAAATATCAGCTTATCAAGCGTCCAACGGATAGCAAAGAAATTATCTGGTAAGGATTAATTATGAGTCAAAAAACAAAGGAAAAACTGAAAGTTTACTTTGCTCTACTTGCAACCGCTTCTGTGGTGACGACTTTGATCGCTGTGGTATTAATCATTTCATTCAGTACAACTGATGGGCCTTTTCGTTCTTATCCTATAACAAAACTTATCGTATGCTCTTGGAATTACATTCTAGAAGCAGGTTTGATGCTAATAGCTATTTTTGCTCCTATCGGTATGTGGCACATTTCAGTTAGACAGAAGTGGCCAGAGAATGAAAGCAATAATCAGGTCGAGCTAAGAAACAAAATCCTTAAGTTACAGACAAGTATGAAGGCGTATTCAGCCATTGGCATATATGGAATTATCAGCCTGATATCGATTTTCCATATGAGCCTATTAAATATTGGAGATTTGCTTGAAGTCTTATTCAGCGAAGCTATGGGGTGGGAAATACTTGCTGCCGTCATTATAGGGAAATGGGGTTACTTTCAAAGCAAACAGAAACTGGAATTACTTCAAAGCAGTTCATCTAAAGCTTCAGAAAGTTCGTATTCATCAGACAACATAGAAATTGAAAAATAAGAGTAAAGCCATCAGAAATTACTGGTGGCTTTTTTTTGGAGAAAATATGCGTAAACCAAGATATGTCGTTATCTTCATGCTCCTTATTGGGACAGCATTTTCATTTCCTGTAAGAGCAGGAATCGAAGATATGGCAAGCAATCTACAAACACTCTATATGTGGGAAAAAATTGCTTCTGTATGTAAAACCAAGGCACCAACGGAACTCAAGCAAGAGTGGGCTTTAATTGAGATGACAGTGTATGTTGAGACTACATTATGGGAGAGGAATATCAGTGCTGTATTACGCTCAGTTGGTCGAACCGAACCACAGATTAGTCCCGTTCTTGACTCTCTAAAGTCAAACGGTGAGGTACTGGCAAGAGGATTTGTTGGAAGCATGCCTTGTAATGCAACTGATAAAGATCGAGCGGTTAGGGTAATGGTGTCAGACCCAGCATTTAAGGACGCGAGTGAGCAGGTTCTGGAAGCTTCGAAATCTCGCTGATTACAATGTAGTTGAGTGCGTTTAGTGAGCATGCTCGAAGTCGGAATCTCAAAATGATCTATTTCGCTATTAAGTGAAAATCTACTCAACAAGTGCACTGTAATTCAATATAGTCAGTGATTAATATTATTCTGTAGACTAGTCAGCATATTGGTCAAATAGAGTTTTGAGGCGGTTCGTATGTCTATAGATAAAACAAAAGGGCAACTTTATCAGTTACTTCTACAAGGTGAGGACTCTGTAATTGCTTTGTCTGGAAAATGGGGGACGGGGAAAACTCATCTTTGGAATAAAGTTAAAGAAGAATCAACCGATTATAATATAAAAAATGCTCTATATGTTTCTCTCTTTGGACAATCTAGCATTGACCAAGTCAAACGAAAGCTAATTGAAAATGCAATTCCACTGAGTAAGGAAAGAGGTAAGTGGATTGATCCCTTAAAGAATTTATTAGATGTAAGTTTTAAGACTGCAGCTCAGTACTATAAAATGTTGGCAGCAGTCAAAGACGTAAATTTGTTGTTGATGGCTCCAATCATGCTTAAAGATAAAGTAATCGTTATCGATGACATAGAACGTAAGCATGAAAAACTTGGAATAGACGAGGTCCTAGGATTTATCGATGAGTATTCAAATCAGCATGGTTCACGTTTTGTTCTAATACTTAATGATTGCCAATTGTCAGCAAAGGATGAGCAAAAAACACTCTGGGCGACTTTTAGAGAGAAAGTCATAGACCAAGAAATTAAGCTATCGACTACTCCAGACGAAGCATTTTGTATAGCACTTGAATTAATTCCATCTAAATATTCTGAAGCAATTAAACAAGCCTCAGTAAAATGCTCTCTAACAAACATTCGAATAATTACAAAAATAATCAAGCTAATCAATAGAATACTTGCATGTAGAGATATTACCATTCCAATACAGAATAGGGTTATTCCATCCATTGTATTGTTTTCGGCCATACATTTTCGTGGTCTGGTTGATGGTCCAGACTTCAAGTTTGCTTTAAACATAGGAAACCCAGATTGGTACATGTTCAGTAAACAGGAAAATAGTGAGCAATCACCTGAAGAAATTCGCGAGAGTAACTGGCGAGCAATGATTACTGAGTTAGGTATATATAGCTGTGATGAGTTTGAACAATTTTTAGTTGATTTTTTGGAATCGGGATTATTTCATGCGGAACTAATTGAAACAGTTATCAAGCGATATATTGTTGAGCATGAATCGATGGAAGCACAAGAAAATGTTCGTAGTTTTATCAATGAAGTGACATGGGATCATCGCTTAACAGAGTTAATGTTGCTCGAAAAGGCAAAAACTTTTTTGCATAACTGTCATTTTTTGGACAGTTCTACAGTTAGTAGTCTTTGCTTGATTATTGAACAGCTACCAGATGGAAGCCAAGTTGCTGAAACAATCCTAGATAAATGGATATCCGATCATCTTATAGAAGGAGATTTAGATTCGGATAACCCTTTCAATAATGAATTACATCCTAAAATTCAGGCAAATTTTGATGCAAAAAAAGAAGAGAGTCATGGCAAAACTTCGGTAGTTGATGTTGTTTTATTTATCCATGCACATGATGGTTGGGGGACAGTACAAGAGATTGTTTTAACCAGAGCTACTCCAGCTGACTTTGAGAATGCCATCCGTAATCTAAATGACATAAATGATTTCAAAAGTTTCATGTTACAGATGATAAAATTTGCTGCTCATCGAAAAAGTTATGAAGAGCACTTTGGTAAGGCTAGTGACAATTTCATTGAAGCTTGCAGAAATATTGTCAACGATCCGGAAGCAACTCGCTTAGCTCGCTTGATTAAAAGGTTATTTATCCATCGTAAGTTAGAGTCAGAACTGCAAGTAAATTTAGCTTCTCGTTACGAATCTACGATATGATATAAATGGTTAAATGCTATACTTTAGTGAAATTAATTCTTTGAAGGAGTCGACCTTAAAGGTTGTCTCCTTCATGGTTTTAAGTGGTACAAAAAGCTAGTACAATCAAAAAAATCAAGGTGCATAACACTATGATTTAATAGGGTTTGTTAGATTGAATTGTGAATCGAGGGTTCGACTCCCTCTCTCACCGCCAAATTAAAGCAAAGGGAATCAGTGTATTACTGGTTCCCTTTGCTGCTTTTTGACCTATTTAGGACCAATTCAGGGTGTTCTAGTCCGTTATTCTCCTCACTAAAACCCATCATTTCAGAGATACGATTAGCCATTCTTAGTGAGTCCTTAGGTTTTTGCCGCATTAGGTATGTTATTCGTCGTCATTCTTTTACGCGCTTGAACTAAGGTATAGCCGCCACTTAATACTATGAGTAGGCTTCCCAGAATAGTCAGCAAATCTGGGGATTCTCCAAATATAAATATTCCTAAAGCTAAGGCAAAGAGTAAACGTGTATAACGAAAGGGGCTTACTACCGATACATCTCCAGTGCGCATAGCGATTGTCAGCGCATTATAAGCCATTACACCAAAGACGATTGCTCCAATTATCTGTATTGCTGCGGTAGCACTAAACTGTATTGCTTCATTTTGGTAAATCAGTATCGCTAAGCCTGTAGGAATCAACACAAAAAAACCATACACTCCAAGCTGCATATTAGATAACACGGGAGAAGCTGCGCGTGTTGCTAAATCGCGTCCTGCAAAACCTAAGGTAGCGATAACGGCGAATAAAGATGTGGCCTCAAAACCATCAAGTCCTGGACGAATGATCATCAGCACGCCCATAAAACCAATCAATACTGCAAGCCATCTCTTATGACCCACTTGTTCACCGAACAACAATGCCGCGCCAAGCATGGCGATTAAAGGTGTGGCTTGCAAAATAGCGGATGCACTTGAGAGTGGCGTTAACGTGATGGCTAAAGCAAAACAGAATCGGCCGACGATTTCACATAGTGCACGTACTAATATGGGGGTAGACAAGACTGCAGGATGAAGCACAGTTTCACCCTTTCGCCAGGTTAACAGTATAAAAATCAACATTCCACCTAGGCCAAATAGCGCTAAAATGAGGCCGATAGAGGTGGTTTCTGCTGCGGATTTGATCAGCATGTCTTCAATAGAAAATGCTGCCATCGCAGCAACCATAAACAGACTACCTTTTCTATTATTCAAAATAAATTCCCTAAATGCTTAGACGCTATCTCTAGTCAAAAGTTTTGTCATGAGAGTTCTGGTTTCATCAACAAAGGCACAGAAGTTACGATATAGCTTATTAGAATCCAATAGAAACATCATTTTCTGATCACTATAGCAAGCTTTCTCTGCTTATCTGAATAGGATTCGCTGCTTAAGGTAGTAATGATTCTGGCTTAAAAATAAATAGGGATAATAAGCATTAGCAAGAAATGATAATAGATACAGATATGGTTTTTTTATCTATATCAGATGGCAAGTTAAGCCTCTTTTTACCATAAGGATTATGGTTGGTGTATTGTTTTAATATTATCAACTTGTGCGGCTAGTATAAGATATTGATGTCAGGTATGTGCTGCTGTTTTTCAGCTTTTATGATGAATAACATTGTTTGAAAGAGGTCTATATTGTGAGGTTAATTTTATATGTAGTAGTCTTAAGTCAATAATGGCAACGCTTAAATAATCCATCAGTTGATTTTATACTAAGTGATTTTGTATTGGGGATTTAGTGTTTTTAGGTTTATATAAAATGAATTTGCGTTGAATCGTACGGGAAAGTTAACTAAATAACTTTGGGGAAATGATTAATCGCTCAATTAAAACTGCGCGATTAATCATATTAACGAAAAAGTATTATTGTTTTAAAAATTAACTTTGGATATTAATCGTTACTTTCTCGATGACGATAGGTTCACGGGGCACGTCTTCGTGGCCAGCGACCGTGGTGGTTTTGACTTTCTCAATCTGCTGGATAATGTCCATTCCCGCCGTAACCTTACCAAATACCGCGTAGCCCCAACCGTTATTGGTGGTGGCAGTATGGTCTAAAAAGTCATTATTGGCTGTGTTGATGAAGAATTGCGCGGTGGCCGAGTGAGGCGCATCGGTGCGAGCCATAGCGATTGTGCCTATGGTGTTACTTAGGCCTTTGTTGGCTTCGTTAACGATAGGCTCGTGGGTCGGTTTTTCCTTCATTTTTGCGGTAAACCCGCCGCCTTGGATCATAAAGCCTTTGATCACTCGGTGAAAAATCGTGTGTTCAAAGAAGCCTTCTTCACAATAGCGGACAAAGTTTTTTGAACTGACAGGCGCATGTTCAAAATCGAGTTCTATAGTGATGTCGCCTAGATTGGTGCTAAATGTAATCATGCTAATATCTTCTATCTTAATGAGTTTTTATATCTAATAAGTCACGACTTGTACTGAGTCATTACTTAGTTTTAGGGCCGCTATTCCACGGATTAAAGGGCGCGCTGCGACCCGTTGTATCGTTATCATTGTCAGTCTGAATAGATTGCGGCCGTGTTACATTGGCTTTAACCTCTGGCTTTGATTTCGCGCTGCGATGCTTTTTCGCATGGGCGGTTTCAAAGGAGCCTTCTTTCGCGGGGCGCGAGTATCTGGCCTCAGGTGCCCGGGCTTTAAAGGTTTTTGGCGTAGTATTTTTGGGCACAAAATCGAGAATAGACACAGGCACTTCTTTGTTCGGCACAAAGCCTTCAATTTCTTTACGCACTATGAGGTGACCTAGACGGCGCTCGATAGCACATAGATTCCTAAAATCATCTTTAGAAACAAAGGAGATGGCTTCGCCGCAGGCGCCAGCACGACCGGTTCGGCCAATACGGTGAATATAATCATCGGCTTCATCGGGCAAATCATAATTGACCACACGGGTGAGGGCGTCGATATCGATACCGCGGGAAGCAACGCCAGTCGCGACTAAAAAGCGTAGTTTGCCAGATTTGAAATCCACTAATAATTGCTCGCGTACCGCTTGGCTGCGACCGCTGTGAATGGCTTCGGCGGCAATGCCACGTTTTTCGAGTTGGCTAACCAGTTTGGCGGCGCCTTGTTTCGTCTGGATAAAGATCAGTGCCTGTTTCCACGCTTGTTCAGTGATGAGTTTGCTTAACAGGGCCGACTTTTTATCTTTATCGACAGTGATCAACCATTGGTCGATTTGCGGTGCATTTGCGCTGTCGCGGGCAATTTCAATTTCGACAGGGTTTTCAACCGCTGTTTTCGCTAAAAAGCGCACTTGCTTAGATAAGGTTGCAGAAAACAACAGATTTTGGCGTTCTGTTGGCAGACGTTCGATGATCTTATTGATGTCTTCGATAAATCCCATATCGAGCATTCTATCGGCTTCATCTAGGACTAATACCGAGATTTCATCGAAATGAATCGCTCTTTGGGTGTACATATCGAGTAATCTACCGGGTGTTGCCACTAGAATATCGACGCCTTCAATAAGACGTTGTTTCTGCGGTGCGGCATCCACGCCACCATACATGGCCATAGACGTCAGCGGCAGGTATTTTGCGTACTTGGCAATATTGTCTTCTACCTGAACGGCCAATTCGCGGGTTGGCGTTAAGATTAATGCACGAACGCGTTTAGCACGGATTTTCGGCATCTCGGCGAACATTTGCAGTATTGGCAACACAAAACTGGCGGTTTTACCTGTACCTGTTTGCGCGCCAGCAAGCAGGTTTTTGCCTTTCAAGATCACCGGAATGGCTTTTTCTTGGATCGGAGTAGGTTGTGAATAGCCGAGCTCAGTGATGGCTCTTAAAATCGGATCGCTTAATCCAAGTTTGGAAAATGGCATTGAATGTCTCAGGTAAAGGGTCAGGTCAATAATGTATAAGCAAACTGTTACGCTAAAGCATGAACAGTGGAGCAGGGCGATATTATAGCAGGAGGTGAAACAGAATAGGCGATTATCATTATTTGAGTACGTTTAGCAGAGCAGGGATTTTAACTCGAATAGGTTAAGGGTAAGCGGCATAAATATCGATAACTCACAATTTTGTAACCGTAGATGTATTCACAGATAACACTGCTGCAATTATTGGGACAATATGATTAACTTAGGTAATTTTTTGCATGCCTGATAAATATCAACAAAGGACTCATAATAATGAAAAAAAACGCTATTTCCCTTGCGATAGTGCTATCGCTGGCCAGCCTTGCTGGTTGTCAATCCCATACCAGTCAAACTAAGCCTGTGGTTGCGGCTGAAGTTAAAGCCCCGTCATTTGAACAATTTTCAGCATCCTTTATTGATTCATTGTGGGAATTGTCACCGACTTGGGCTTTATACAGTGGCAAGCATGTTAACGATGGTTACCTTGAAATCCCCGATGCAGCAGGTCGAGCAAAAACCTTAGCGTTTGTGAAAGCTCAACAAGCGCAATTGACTCAGTTCGAGCAAAAGTCGCTGACGCCGAATGAACTGATTGATTACCATCTGATCGACAATTTACTCGGTAGCATGGCATGGGAAATTGACAGTTTTAAATCTTGGCAGTGGGATCCTTCAAGCTACAACGTATCGGGTGGTTTTGCCCAAATCATCAATGAAAATTTCGCTCCATTAGATGACAGATTACGTTCGGTATTAGCGCGTTTAGAAAATGTGCCAGCTTATTATGCTGCTGCGCAGGCGAACATTAGCAAACCAACATTGGAGCACACTGAGTTAGCAGTGCTGCAGAATCAAGGTGCATTTTCGGTTTTTTCCGATGACTTATTAAAACAGGTCGCCGACTCTGGTTTGACTGATGTGGAAAAAGCGTTATTTAAAACGCGTTTCGATGCGGCCACTGCGGCGATTAACGGCCATATCGCTTGGTTAGACAAATTAGTGGTTCAACTTAAAAAAGATGGAGCACGTAGTTTTAGAATTGGCGAGGCGTTATATGAGCAAAAATTTGCCTTTGATATCCAAGCGGGGATGACGGCGAAACAGCTATATCAAAAAGCCGTAGCCGATAAAGAGCGTGTTCAAGGAGAAATGGCTAAAATTACCGATAAGTTATGGCCTAAATATTTTACTACGCCAAAGCCTGCTGACAGTAAGCTCGCCATTCGCCAATTAATCGATAAATTATCGACTCAGCATGTTCAGCGCGATGAATTCGTGAATGAAGTGCGTAAGCAAATTCCAGAGCTGATTGAATTTGTAAATAAGAAAAAACTAGTCACATTAGATCCTAAAAAACCACTCGTTGTCCGTGAAACGCCCGAATATATGCGTGGTTATGCCGGTGCATCAATTAGTGCACCTGGACCCTATGAGAAGTCAGGCAATACTTATTATAACGTGACGCCGCTCGATGGCATGAGTGATGAGTCCGCCGAGAGTTACTTGCGTGAATATAATCACTGGATCCTGCAAATCCTCAATATTCATGAAGCCATCCCAGGGCACTACACTCAACTCGTTTACTCTAATCAATCTCCGAGTTTAGTGAAAAGTTTATTTGGTAATGGTGCTATGGTCGAAGGTTGGGCGGTTTATGCAGAGCGTATGATGTTAGAAGAAGGCTATGGCAATTTTGAGCCTGAAATGTGGTTGATGTACTACAAGTGGAATTTACGTGTTATCTCTAACACTATTTTAGATTACAGTATTCATGTGAAAGGCATGACCGAAGACCAAGCTATTGCCCTGATGATGAATGAAGCCTTCCAACAGCAAGCTGAAGCTGAAGGCAAGTGGCGCCGTGCGACACTTAGTCAAGTGCAACTGACGAGTTACTATTCAGGTTATCGAGAAATCTATGATTTCCGTGAAGAATACAAAAAATCGCAAGGTAAAGATTTTGACCTTAAAACTTTCCACGAAACATTCTTGAGTTATGGTAGTGCACCAGTGAAATATATTCGCCAATTAATGCAGAGCAAATAAGTTCGCATATTGATATAAATCAGCAGAGCTTAGGCTCTGCTTTTTTATGCCAAATCGCTAGACAGGTATAGTGTGAGCTTAACATAAGTTGGCATTGTTACTTATGAAATGAAATCGTTAACACTGTGCGAATAATGAAAAGCCGAAAATTCTGCCATATAACCGAAAAAGTATATATTTCGTTATATGGCATATGCAGATGTTAATCAAACAATTTAACTGCGTGGTGATAGAGCACAATGGCGATAAACTTACTTCTTAGATTTAGATGATGCCATCAGCGCTAAGACTTCATCGTAAGAAATGTTAAATTCTCTCGACAAGTTAATGATTTTTGTTTTGTAGGTTTGAATATTCTCTTGCTGAGCTAATTGATGTTTCTTTTCTTCAACTAACTCATTAACGGTTTCTTGTAATATCAATAATCGACGTAAACTATAGTCGAGAGATTTAATATATTTACCCATTTGTTGCTTGTTACGTGCTTGCTCAAGATCCGTTGAGACTTTCTTATCATATCCATACTCATCAAGAGCTGCGATTGCGCTCTGTAAATCAAGATCAGTTGTCATTTGGTTTTCGCTTTATAACAAAGAGGTGTGGGAACAAATTTATGAAACTTTAAAGAGTGTCATAGGACGTTAACTATCGCAGATTATAATGCTTATGCCAATATACACCAAGCCTTTGCACGTTAAAATGAAATAAAAAATTCCGCTGATTTTTGCTTTGACCTTGTCGGGGTCTACAATTATGAGTAGTCTAAAGTTATAGACTATCATGGAGATTCAAATGCTTGATCTACTACCAGATTTATTCGACCACTATCCGTCTAAATTACAGTTACTTCCCCTTGCATTTAAACCCTTTGGTGGTAAACGGCTCTTCTGGGGCGAGATAGTCACAGTAAAGTGCTTTGAGGATAATTCAAAGGTAAAAGAGATACTTGCACAGGATGGGCATGGAAAAGTGCTCGTTGTCGATGGGGGCGGTTCTCTGCGCCGCGCATTGTTAGGTGACCTCATAGCGCAGAGCGCCTTAGATAATGGTTGGCAAGGGATAGTGATTAATGGTTGTGTTCGCGATGTGGCGAGATTAAATACTTTCAGCTTAGGTGTCTTTGCCTTAGGGGCTATGCCGATAAAAACCGAAAAGTTAGGTCAAGGCCAAATTAATGTGGCTGTCGATATGGGGGGCGTGACGGTTAAGCCCGGTATGATGCTCTATGCCGATGAAAATGGTATTGCAGTAAGTGATGAAATGTTGAACTTTGCATTTTTAAATTAACATTTCTAAATGCATTAGTTGCTATAAATTCAAGTTGTTTTTGATAAGGATATTTATATGAAATTCATTAAGTGGCTCTTAGCCTTAATGGTGACGCTCATTCTTTTAGTCACCGTTTATCTCACCGTCTTTTTCGACCCTAATGATTTTAAACCTGAAATAGTCGATGCCGTAAAAAAACAAACGGGTCGTGAATTAGTCATTACTGACGATTTATCTTGGACATTTTTCCCTGTCATAGGTATTAATTTAGGGGGTGTGTCTTTATCCAACCCTGAAGGTTTTACGCCTAAGGCTATGTTAGAAGTCAAAAAAGCCGTTGCTGAAGTGGCGCTAATGCCGTTGTTTAGTCAGAAAATTGAAATTGCAGAATTGAGTCTCGATGGCGCAACGATCAATTTAGTCACCCGTAAAAATGGCACTAGCAGTTTCGATGGGTTGAGTGGTGATAATAGCCCAAAAACAGCGTCTCCAGCTGCCGCCGAATCCTCATCGAATGCCAAACTTAACGACATTAATATTGGTGGCATTTCTATCACCAATACCCAAATTAATATGATTGACGAAGCTAATAAGCAGACTCAAGTCTTTACCTTAAGTAGCTTCACCCTAGGTGAGTTCTCCTTAGATAAATTTGCGCCTATCGCCTTTGAATTCAGTGCAACTATGCCGGATATGACGGTAAGTAGCGAAGCTAAAGGTGAACTAAAACTCAGTCGAGACTTTAAACAACTCGTTATCAATGGGCTGAAAATTGACACTGTGGTGGAAGGTGGGAGTATTCCGAACAAGAAACTCGAAACATCTGTCAGCTTAGCAACTCAAATCGCCCTTGATAAACAGCAATTGTCCGTCGATATTGCGCAGCTTACCGCGGCGAGCATTACCGCTGCGGGTAAAGTGGGTGTTAATTATGGTACGAAAATTCCACAAATTAATGCTGATTTTCAAGTTGGCGATATTGATTTAGATACACTGTTACCTAAAACAGAGGCCACCGCTGAACAAGCGCCAGCAGCAAACCCTCAGGCAGTTGAGCCTGATCTCTCAGCCCTTAAGCAGCTTGATGTAAAACTCAAGTTGACTGTTAAGTCTATTAAGGTCGCGAATCTGTCGACTCAAAATTGGTTAATGGATGTGGGCATTAAAAATGGCGTGTTAGATCTGACGAAATTGAATGCGGATTTATATCAAGGTCAGTTGCTGGTGAGCGCTCAGGTTGATGCTCGTCAAGCAGTGGCGAGTTATCAATTTGATAAAAAAGTGACGGGCGTACAAATTCGTCCTTTGCTCAAAGATGCAGCGGATGTGGATTTACTGGCGGGTACAGCCAACTTTGATGTGAAGGGGAAAGGTAAGAGTTTGATCCCTGAGCAGTTAAAGAAAAACCTGTTAGCGAATGGTCATTTTGATATTAATGACGGTGCTCTGTACGGGGTAAATATTCCACAGATGATCCGCAGCGCCCAAGCTAAGTTAAAGGGCGACTTATCGCCAGAAACGAAGGCGGAGCGCAAAACTGACTTCTCGAGTCTGACGGGCAGTTTCTCGTTGGATAATGGCGTTGCCACGAATCCAGATCTTGCCTTGTCTTCGCCTTTACTGCGTTTGGATGGTAAAGGCACTGCGAATTTATTGACTGAAGCCTTGGACTACAGACTAACCGCTAGCCTAGTGAATTCATTGAAGGGTCAGGGTGGTAGCGACAAAGATGCGCTGGCTGGAGTTGACATTCCGCTCGCCATTACCGGCACTTTCCAAAAACCTGAATATGCTTTGGATACTAAAGCCTTACTGAATAATCAGCTTAAGGAAGAAACCGACAAAGCTAAGGAAAAATTAAAAGACTCCTTATTGAAAAAACTAGGCGGTTTTTAATGGTTGCTTCAACGCGTTACGCATTACTTGTTTGCGCGAGTGCTTTTGTCGGCGGGCAACTTGTTGGGTGCTCGGCGCCTGAAGCCGCTGACACGAGTCAGTCAACCAAGGGTGAGACTACAACAGCCGCGGCCGTTCAGCCTGAGATTATTCGCGCTGCCGATCTGGCGCTCGATGTTTCTGGGCTTAAAAGCACTCCGACATTAAAGGCTGAACCTGTGATGGCAGAAAAGGCACAAGGCCTGCTTCGCGGTGAATTAACTTTAGAACCTTTTATCGATTTTAAGCAGTCGGTTAAGGCGACATTGACTGTGACAAATCCACAAACCTATGCTGTCGGCCTACGTTATAACTCTGGGATGACGGCGGATTTGTGGTTGGTAACGCAAGAGGGCAAACGTCTGTGGGCTTGGTCGGATGATATGATGTTTACCCAAGCATTACGTGATAGCCAATTGGCGGCAGGGAAAGTGATCACGACTTCATTTAGTATTCCGCCCAAAGCATTTGCAGGAATACCTGCGGATGGTGCTCGCTTAGAAGCGCATTTTGCCGCTAAAGCATTAGAGTCTGATGCCGTTGTTATGGCGCCTGTTGTTTTATTATTGACGATGGAATAACGTCGCCTCTCATAATAGAAAAAGGCAGCAATCCGATAGGGTTGCTGCCTTTTTGTTATCTATGGCTCAATTTTGCTTAGGATTTATAGCACTAATCCGTTCGAACTATGTGCCAGTGTAGTCCCTACGCACTCAACTTAGTTTCATCAACCACTAATTTGATCACTTGGCCTGGTTGTAAATACTGTGATTGCGCTAGGCTATTCCACTCGAGTAGCTCGGCAACAGTTACGTTAAATTTATTGGCGATACGGGCAAGTGAATCACCGGATTTTACCTTGTAACTAACAGTACGAATTTGTGCGGTTTGCTCAAGCTCCTTTGGTGCTAAGATCACTAACTTCTGACCGTTTTGTAGCTTGCTATTCTTAGCCAATTTGTTCCAAGTGCTGAGTTGTTTCACCGTCACTTTATGGGCTTGGGCTATTTCTGAGAGTGTGTCTCCTGACTTAACCTGATAAGCAATTTTTGTTGATTCAACTGCAGCATGTGATTTTTTCGGCAATTGCTGCTTAGTTGACAGGGCATAAAGCTGCTTGTCTTGCGCATCGACAGGAATAATCAAATGCTTGCCTGCGACGATCGTGTTGCTTTTCATGCCGTTGGCGGCGCGAATAGCGGCAACGGTCGTATGGTGCTGCGTAGCAATCTTGCCAATGCTATCGCCAGATTTGATCGTGTAACGTAACCAGCTGATCCTATCTTCGGTTTCTGTTTCAGCAAGCGCTTTTTTAAATTCTTCCGATTTATCAATTGGTAGCACTAAGGTGTGCGGACCAAGTGGCGATGTAGCCCAGCGGTTATAACCTGGGTTGAGTTTTTGTAACTCAAGCGTGGTCATATTAGCAAAACCTGCCGCCATGGCTAAATCAATTTGGCTATCAATATCAACCACTTCAATAGTGGGATTGTTGTCGATTGGCGCTAAAGATATGCCATATTCATCAG
Organism: Shewanella sp. DW31; assembly: GCF_015767295.1. Lineage (NCBI taxonomy): Bacteria > Pseudomonadati > Pseudomonadota > Gammaproteobacteria > Alteromonadales > Shewanellaceae > Shewanella > Shewanella sp. DW31. The sequence continues at coordinate 66,931 of NZ_JADWMP020000017.1, read as the reverse complement.
CGTGTTTAATGACTTCTGCCAGTGCGAGCAGTTGCGGCACATAGCGTTCTGTCTCTCTGGGCAAATCCAATGACCAAAAATCCGTTTTTAAGCCTTTTTTCTCGTTACGTTTGATTGCATTGAGCACCCGTGATTCACCCGAGTTATAGGCAGCAATAGCATAAAGCCAATTGTTATTGGTTTTATCGTAGAGGTATTCCAGCATATCGAGCGCCGCAGTCGTTGATGCGGGGACATCACGGCGACCGTCATACCACCAGTTCATTTCTAAACCGAAATGACTGGCCATAGGTGTGGTAAATTGCCACAGACCCGATGCCGCGCCAGTCGATGATGCGGATGGATCAAAGGCGCTTTCAATTATGGGTAACAAAGCTATCTCTATAGGAAGATGACGCTTTTCAAGTTCTTCAACAATCATGTACATATAAGGTGCAGCACGTTCCGAGATGATCGCCAGATGCTGTGGATTTTTGATGTACCAATCACGGTATTGATTCACCAATTTTTGATCTGGAACCGGTAACTGCATGCCTTGACGAATTCGCTCCCACACATCGGTAATTTGCGCCGATGGAGCCTCGGTTGCGAGGTAATATTCTGGGACTGTATTTTCGGTTGTGACGGCTTCAACTTCTGTTTGGTTAACGCCATAGTTGTCTAATGTTTGACAGCCTGTGAGTAGGGCAAATCCCCCTACAACAACATAAAGTGATACTCTCATTGAAAACGGTAGTCCTCTGTTAGTGCATCGCTTTTCTTTATAGTAACAGTATGTTTTATATGAAGATAAAGACGACGCAGCGCGCAAAGTTTTCACGCAAAACGAGCCATTCTATGGGATCTTTTCGATCTTGTCCCTTAATTATCGTACATAATGTAAGGCCATTTTTGACTTACATCATCAAAAATGAGAAAAACTGTTTGAATTTCAATCTATAATATTGCTTTTGTGATCAAAAATTATCTTTCCACTGTCTGAGTAAGGTAAAACTGCTGAGTTCGTCTAAATTTGCGTGATTTAGATCGCTAAAATGCTGTTTTATGTTATCGACAATTTCAGTGTCGCTTGGGCGTAAAAAGGGATTGATGGCACGCTCTAAAGCGATGGTGGAGGGAACAGTCGCTTTGTCTTGGCGACGTAACTGCATCGCGCGTTCGTTATAGTCTTGGAGCTCGCGATTGTTGGGATTGACCGCGAGGGCAAATTTGAGGTTTGAAAGTGTGTACTCATGGGCACAATAAACCCGAGTGTCGGCGGGAAGCTGGGCAAGTTGCTGTAGTGAGTTGAGCATTTGCGCTGGCGTGCCTTCAAATAAGCGTCCGCAGCCGCCGCTAAACAGGGTGTCACCGCAAAATAAGGCATCTTCAACAACGTAGGCTATATGTCCAGCTGTGTGGCCTGGTACATCTAAGACTTGCAGATCAGCGCTGAGATACTCCAGTGTGAATTTGGGCTTGGATTTTGCGTGCAGTGGATGTGTTATGCCTTCGATCTTCTCATTATCTGGGCCATAAACCGTGAGTCTATTATGACTATAGGCTTGAAGCGCTGCTACGCCACCCGTATGGTCATTGTGGTGGTGGGTCAGTAAAATACCCGCTAGCGTGAGTTGATTGGCTTGCAGGTAGTCAATGACCACACTTGCATCGCCGGGATCGACAACATAAACCTGAGTATGGGGCTGTTGTTGTAACACCCAGATATAATTGTCATTAAAGGCTTTGATCGCTGTTATAGTGAGCATAGAACTGCCTATGTCTGTATTTCAATTTGAAGATAAAGGTATTATCCATGAGTGAACGGCCCTTGGCGACCTTTGCCGCTTTTGCCCTGTGGCAGAATGTTGGTCATCTTTGACCCAATTGGATACTTGTCTACCCAGCTAACGGAGGAACTCTGTGTCGCATTTTAGTACTGAGCTCAAGCCCGAACAATGGAGTGACCTACCCAATGGTGAGGCACTACAGCAAGCCGTCGCTAAACAGCTTGAAGATTGGTGGCCAAGAGTCTTTGGTTATCATTTATTAAAGTTAGGGCCTTTGAGTGCCGAATTGTCGAGCATGGCATCACCAGTCGCCCATCATTTTTCACTCTCGCCATCCAAAGGCGCCTCTATTGAAGGCGATTTTTGCCATTTACCCCTGCAGAATGCGGCGATAGATGCGGTGGTAATGAGTCTATTGCTCGAATTTGAACCCGATCCTTACCGTATTCTTCGCGAAACCGATAGGGTCCTCATCGCCGGAGGCTATCTTTTTATCGTCGGTTTTAATCCCTTGAGTCCGGTATTTTTGGGTAAGTTATGGCCTAAATATCAGGATTGTCTTCCTTGGAATGGCCGTTTTTTTATGCCTTCGAGGGTGCGAGATTGGTTAGGTTTATTAGGTTATCAAGTGGTGGGGGATGAGCGTTTGGTCTATCACCCATTAATGGGCGAGTTTACCCAAGGTAGATTTTTTCAACAGAGTTTAGCGTCATGGCTTCCTAGCGCGGGCAGTTTGTATTTGATTGTGGCACGTAAACTCGAGTCGCCACTCACACCTATTCGCGATAAACGTAAGGTGCGGCAGACAAATTGGACCACGGCGCCGACAGCGGGTCGTTCGGGGCATTTATCAGAGCATTCGGAAAACTGATAAGCCATTTCCATTTTAAGTACAGGTTTTTATATGCGGATAACCTTAAGACAACTGGCAGTATTTGAGGCTGTGGCACGTAGCGGCCAAGTCGCGAAGGCGGCTGAACAAGTGAATTTATCACCACCGGCGACATCTATGGCCTTGGCTGAATTAGAAAAGCAGCTAAATGCCCGCCTATTTGAACGTATTGGCAATCGATTACAGCTTAACTCCCAGGGTAATTTACTGCTGCCATTGGCAACGGATCTATTACACCGTGTTGAACAAATTGAGCAGGCATTTACTTATCATGGTGGTGATCTGGTTGGGCGTTTAAGCATCAGTGCCAGTTCGACAATCGGCAATTATCTAATGGCGAAAGCCGCAGTGGCATTTTGTCAGCAACATACTCAAACCCATGTGGATGTGGCGATTACTAATACTCAAGATGTGATCCTAGCGGTTGCTCAGTTCCGCTCTGAAATGGGCTTTATTGAAGGCCATTGCACTGACAATCGTTTGAGTGTCGAGGCATGGCATAAGGATAGGCTGCTGGTGTTTTGTCATCCGGCGCATCCTCTGGCGGGGAAAGTGGTTAAACCTGCAGCGGTTAAAGGTCTGTCTTGGGTGCTACGTGAGGAAGGATCGGGCACTCGCGAATATTTTGTAAATGCCGCCAATGAGTTGGATATGCAGCCAGAGGCTAAATTCTGCTTTACTACGCCGGATGCGATTAAATTGGCCGTGAAACAAGGTGCTGGGCTTGGGGTGTTATCTGAGTTGGCGCTGGAGAAAGAAATCAGTCGTAAAGAGTTGGCGTTAGTCACGATTGAGGGACTCGTACTCGAGCGGCAGTTTTATCGCATCACCCATAAGAGCCGTCAGGCGACATCCCTAGGTCAAGCTTTTGTGCTGTTTTGTGAGAATTTTTTCAATATTGCAGGTGTGGAATTGAAATAAACCGTTTGATAGCAATGGCTCATAAATAGTGAGCTGACAGTGAGATGAGTAGTGACATAAGTCATCACACCCAAGTGCTTAACTTAGGCGTGATTGCATCGAACTTACTTTTTCGAATTTAGCTTATATCAACTTTGGCTATACGAATTTTGCTCGTTTAAGCTAAGGGCCACAGAGTTAAGGCTGGTAGCCTAAATCGGGTTGGGTTGGTTTAGATTCTGCTGCGGTGCGAGCTAACACATCGCAACGTTCGTTTTCGGCGTGGCCTGCATGACCTTTAACCCATTGCCAGTCGATAGTGTGCATCTGTGAGGCTTTATCTAATCGTTTCCATAGGTCAACGTTTTTGACTGGGGTACGGTTTGATGTCATCCAACCTTTTTTCTTCCAGCCATGGATCCATGTCATTATGCCTTGGCGCATATATTGGCTGTCGCTGGTGAGCACGACTTGGCAAGGCTCTTTCAAGCTTTCTAACGCTATGATTGGGGCTAACAATTCCATGCGATTATTGGTCGTGAGCGCAAAACCGTCGGACATCTCCTTTGTATGGCCTTTATAATTCATTACAATGCCATAGCCGCCAGGACCGGGATTGCCTAAGCAAGAGCCGTCGGTGAAGATGTGGATCAGTTTTAGTTCAGTCATCAAATTGTTACCATAGCCGGGAATTTCGGCCGAGTATAACTAAAAATTGTCATAAGAAGCGCATAAAAACATGAATATTATCTCTAATGCTAGCCGTCAGGTTATTTTAGATACCGAAACCACAGGTATGAACCAAGGCAGCGGCGCCATCTATTTAGGCCATCGGATCATCGAGATTGGTTGTGTGGAAGTGGTAAACCGTCGTTTGACGGGGCGTTATTACCACCAATATATCAATCCTGGTCAAGCAATTGATCTCGAAGCTATCGCTGTTCACGGTATTACCGATGAACGCGTTTCCAAAGAGCCGCGTTTCCATCAAATTGCTCAAGAGTTTATCAACTTTATCGACGGCGCTGAAATCGTCGCACATAACGCGAACTTCGACGTGAACTTCATGGATCATGAGTTTTCACTGCTGCAGCCGCGTGGTCCGAAAACCGCTGATATTTGTCAGATCCTCGATACCTTAGAGATTGCTAAGTTTTTACATCCCGGTCAGAAAAACAATCTCGACGCGCTCTGTAAGCGTTACGGCGTCGATACTTCTCGCCGCGAGTACCACGGCGCATTACTCGATGCCGAGATCCTCGCTGATGTTTATCTGATCATGACTGGCGGACAGACAAAGTTTAATTTGTCTAACGAAGAAGCGGGGCAGGAAGCGGGGGGGATTCAACGTTTTGATCCGCAATCACTTAATCTTAAAGTGATTGGCGCATCGGCCGATGAACTGACAATGCATGAACAACGCCTTGATTTAGTCGCAAAATCAGGTAAATGCCTCTGGAGAGGATAGAAGAATTACTATGCCGATGTCGCGCCATAAACCCATTTTAGCTTTTTGCCTGCTTGCCACTACGCTGTTATGTAGTGTGGCGAGTGTATTGGCCGCTGACCTAGATCCAGCCAAAAAAGTCGTCAAGCCACCTAAGGCTACGCCGATTGTAGGATTGGAGACGGCTTCCGAGCTTAAAAACCGTTTTCGTATTGATCATATGGTCGATAATATGACCTTATTAGTGGAGCGTGAATATGGCTCTGCGCCCGTGGTCATAGTGTTACCCGATGGCAGTAAATGGTATGCCAATCGTCATCCTGCAACCGTTAAGTGGGTTGATGGTATAACGGGCGATATTATTTACATTGAGTCACCACAGCCCGGACCTTGGCAGTTGGTGGGCAAGGTTGTCTCAGGTTCAACCCTTAAGAAGCTCTCTAAACTCGAAATCGAAGTCCAGCCATTACCACAGCCAATCTTCCAAGGTGAACAAGTTAAAATTGTCGCGCAGTTAATGGGTGACGAGCAGCGTGTGCGTATGCCTGGGTTAGATTATTTAGTCGAATGGACGGCACATTTTGTGAGTAAACATAAGGCGGGCGATGAAAATTTTGCTGCGGGTGACATTATTGTTGGTTCCTATAAAGACAATGGTGAAGATTACGATGAAAAACCCGACGATGGTGTATTTACCAGCAATATCAATATAAAGCAGCCTTGGGGTGATTATGAGTTTGTCGTGCAGGCACGTAATAATGTGTTTGAACGGCAGGTTTCATTCCCGTTTAAATTGTCACCTCGGCCAATTAATCTAGAAGTTATTACCCCTGACGATCCGCTAACAGGGCAATGGAAAGTCATGTTACACGTGGATAAGACAGTGTTGCAGCTGGCTGAGACGCATTTTTCTTTTGAGTTAGTCGGCCCTGCTGGCTTGCAACTGCCTTTGGTTGTTAATGGTCTCACTGAGCCTGACTCTGAATTAGATTTACCTACAGTGACAGAGTTTGGTAGTTATCGAATTAAAGGTTTTGTGGCGACGACGACTGTCACTGGTCGTGAAATCGTGCTGGATTTACCTGAGCTTTTCTTTAACTTAATTGAACCACCAGAACCACCACCAAGTGCTGAAGAGTTGGCTGCTGTTGCTGCACAAAAAGCGGCAGAGGAAGAAGAGCTTGCGAAGAAAGATGCAATGTTCTGGATCATTACAGTCAACGCTATCTTATTAGTCTTAGGCGTGGTGGGATTAATTGTGTGGCGTAAGCGCCAAAGTTTGGCGCAGGCCTTAGCTGCCGCGGAGTTACGTTTATTGAATGAAGCATCTGCAAATCCACCCGCAGCACCTTCATTAGATGAAATCGATCTCACTATGCCAGATGAGGCAGATAAAGACCGTTAGCCAAACGTTGCTTAATATGTTTGATTTATGACTTTGAACTGGAACGTTGAGCGATATTTGGGATATAAATCAAGGTCTGCAATTGATTTGGCTTTTTTTTAATCAAATGATAAATCGAAGTAAAAAAACGGTTGACGCCTGCAGGGCTCAACCGTATTATTCTTCGCATCTTAAGCAGAGCCTTGATAAGTGTGTTGAATTATCGTTCTGTTTTAACATCGGCGGCCTGTCACGCTGGAGTTAGTGGGTTTAATACCCGTCAAATATTGGGTTATGGAAGAATTTGGAGCGGTAGTTCAGTTGGTTAGACTATCGTTTTGACATCAGCGGCCTGTTACGCTGGGGTTACTGGGTTAGATACCTGTCAAATATTGGGATATGGAAGAATTTGGAGCGGTAGTTCAGTTGGTTAGAATACCGGCCTGTCACGCCGGGGGTCGCGGGTTCGAGTCCCGTCCGCTCCGCCAAATTGCAAAAGCCCCATCGAAAGATGGGGCTTTTTGCTTTTTACTGATCTCCTTAATTTCTGCGCCGTTCATCTTATTAGCGATGAGACTCGATTCAAGGATCACGCTGAAATCTTAATATGATTAAGTGATAGCTACTGTGGAGCCTGTGCTGTGTCGGTGAGGATGACTTCAACCCGACGGTTTTGCTGGCGGCCACTGGCGGACTCATTGTTGGCAACAGGTGAGCTTTCACCTTTACCTAGGCTACTGAGCCGATTGGATTGGATCCCTTTTCCCTGTAGAAAATGGCTAACACTATCAGCTCTTTGCTGCGATAAACCCAGATTGTATTGTTCACTGCCTACGCTATCTGTATACCCTTCAATCATGGCACCACGCGCGGGATACTTGTTCAGAAAGTTCGCTAGGTTGGTTAGATGTTGACTGGTCGATGACTTAAGATCCGCTTTGGCAGTATCAAATAAAACATCACCTAAGGTTACGACCCAACCACGTTCTGACTGACGGGCATTCAGCAATGTGAGCTGGGCTTGCAGTTCGGTCGTTTCCTGACGCGCACCTGCAGCATCAGCACGGGCTAGGCGCGCATCTTGATGGGCTTGATTGGCCTCTGTGGTGCGAGCATCCAATCTGGCGTCATCGCGTTTTTTGGCGAGGACTTTGTGTTGATCTTCGGCAAAGCGGCTCTGCGCTTGAGCTAAGGCAATATTGACTTTCTTATCAGCAACAAACACTAGGTGCTGTGATTGTTGCTCATCTTTTACCGGTTGTTCAGCAGCGCGAACGGCTTCTTCAGCTTGTTTAATGGCAGCAGGGGCTAAAATTGCCAGTTCATTATTCGCTTGCAGTTTATTAAGTTCTGTACGGATATCACCGATGCCTTCAGCTATTTTAGGCGTACTGCTACAAGCTGCTACTGTGCTTAGGATTAGGCTATATGCCAGTAGATGGCGGCTAAAACGTAAAGGCAGACCCGATGAAACGATAGGTTTTTTCATTACTGAATTCCTCCTGAACGGCGTAACATTTCTTGCTGCAGTATGCTGATATTGTTTTTCATTTCATTATTGACGCTATTGGCTTGTGCCAGCTCAGCGCGAGCTTGGGCCAATTCGGCCTCAAGGCTCGCCTCTATGGCGTAACGATCGGCGCTGACAGTGTCCATATTGAGTAATGCGCTGCTTGCAGATTGAAGTTTAAGTCTGGCCTGTGCCAGTTCATTTGAGGCATATTGGCCGACTCTTGCTTGCTCTGCGCGGGCAATGGTGTGTTCAGCCCGTTCCATTTCTGCGGTCTTAGTCAATGGCGTTGAACTGCAGCCCACGAGCGCTGTTGCAATACAACCTGCCAATAAGAAGTGCTTGGCTCGCTGTAGACCGATTGGATATTGCTGTGGTTGTTTATTTTTATTGATGTTCATTTGAAATTCCTTTCTCGGAAACAGTGCACCGAGTGTGGTCTTTAGGTTTGTTATTCCACCATGCACAGTCAATATGCTGGTGAATAGCCCCATTTTTGAGTCAGTTGGTATGAGTGAGTAATTTGACGCCACGGAAATTCATGATCTACTCCTCTGAGTAAAGAGGGCCGGTACACTAAGGGTTGCATCGGCTTGAGCTAAACGCAGTGTGTTACTGCATGGTTTAGTTTTTGCACTTAATCAATGAAACTTTTCCCTGTTTGTTCGTCACGTCCTAGTCTAACGAGTGATGATTTGGCTCTTTTTCAGTCCAGTTATCTTCCTTGTCGTTTGATTTAAGTTCTTCAACCTCGCTTATTGTGTGTGCTTTTACTGGTATCCACGTCTTGTTTAGCTTTATCTGCAACTGTGGTTTTGATCATCTGACGGTTGCGGGCTACGACGGGAGGATTGGCTTTGTTGGTGTTGGAATTCTGTGCATCGTTATCGACGGATTTATGTTCTTCTTTGAATTTTTTCATATAAACCTCAAGTAACCCGGTGTAGTGCAAGAGTGCATGAACCGTACATTCAGCATGACCTGTTAACTATTAAACGTCTGTGCGTTAGCGCGCATGGGATTAGTGGTGGCAATATTGGCCACGCGGCACGTTTTTTGTTTGCTGGGTGGGCTAAAAAATGAGTAACCATAATGCTTTGATTAAAAAGGTAATATGGTGGATATTAGGCAGCATCAGTTTTCGCCATGTTAGCGTGTCGGGTTGATGACTGCCTGTTCTTATTTATGGTTTGCAGTACCTGTGTGGGTTTAGTACTGAAGTGGCATATGGGATAACGATAGAATGGCTGTTGTACGAGTGGTCTAGCCATCCGCTATGTGTATTTTTATATCCACAGTACGTTTATGTTTGCTGCGCTTGTTGAGGTGGCATCAGCCGTTCTGATTCCTGCTTAACGACTGCGTAACATTCACAACAGGTTTGTTCTAGTAACGCGCGATCTACCACTTCAATATTCCCACGACTGTAATTGATTACCCCCATGCGTTGCAGTTTTCCTGCCGCATCGGTGACACCTTCACGGCGTACGCCGAGCATATTGGCAATCAATTCTTGTGTCATTAACACGCGATCATCGGGCAGTCTATCTATCGAAAGCAGTAACCAACGACACAGTTGCTGTTCAATACTATGGTGTCGATTGCAAACCGCGGTCTGGGCCATTTGGGTCAGTAGCACCTGACTGTAACGCAGTAACAGATGGAGCAGGGCGCCATGACGGTTAAATTCGTCTTTAAGCCGCTGACCAAGCAAGCGATAGGCAACGCCAGCACTTTGCACCACAGCGCGACTCGTGGTGCTTTCTCCTCCCATAAACAGTGCAACGCCGACCATACCATCATTGCCAACGACAGCAATTTCAGCGGATGCCCCATTTTCCATCACATATAGCAGCGAAATAATCGAGTCCAGCGGGAAATACACATAACGCTGCTTTGAGCCTGCTTCACAGACTACTTGTCCGAGTTCTAATGGAACCAGTTCCAGATGCGGGAAAATACGTTGTTTGACTTCTTCTGGCAATTCACATAACAACCGATTGGATTCTGGCGGGAAGTGAGTTTCCGGTGGCGGTCGCTCTGATACAGATTTCAGTTTTAGTGTGTCCATTATGATAGCGTGTCCTTGTTTGGTGATGTCGCTAACTCAGGTTACAGCGAGAAACACCTATGCTATGTACGGTAGCGAACATAATGGCAGGTTTTTTGAATCGTCGAGTGGAAAATATGCACTTAAGTGCGCATTGAGTGATAACAACTGCAGCAACGGGCAAGTAGAGCTTGCCGATCAAGAATATGTAATCGCCCACGATTATATGAAATGCTACCTCGGGTCTGTAAATTGCCTGCGGCCTCGGTAATACTGCTTCGCCTAACACCCAGCATGTCGGCTAAAAATTGATGGGTTAGATATAACTCATCAGTCTGAATTCGGTCGTGACTCATTAGCAACCAACGTGCTAGCCGAGACTCAATGGAGTGAAAATGGGCACAGACTGCATTTTGTGATAATTGGCATAACAAAGTGTATAGATAAGTCTCTACTATTTGCTTCAGATTGGTATTTTGAGCGAGTAAGCCTTCAAAGGTTTCAATGGGGAGCCGCCAAGCTTGACCAGAACCTTGGATTATCGCCTCTGAAGGCACTTGCCGAGTGCCCAGCAAAGTCGTCGCCCCAAGCATACCTTCGTAACCAATCAAACCCATTTCCAATGCCGGATGTTTGGGGAGTTTAGCAATCAAAGAAATAAAAGCCGTTAAGGGAAAATAGACATATTGATATGACTCGCCAGGCTTGCACAGTAAGTCGGCAAAGTTAAGTTGGACTAATTCAGCTTGCGATAATAAATCCGCTTGTTCCACCACTGGCAGATGACGGATTAATCGGTTCTGAATTTGTGGGGCTAATGTGTCTTGGTGTTGAGTGGGCATAGCGGTTCAACCTGTGGTGGCATTGACTTGGCACCAGAAAATCTGCTGCAAAAAGAAGAGCCGCAGCATCAGAACGGGGCTGCGGAATGATGGAGATTAAATGACTAGTTTTTTAGTTGCGGTGAAAGTGCGCCAGATTTTAGTTGCATATCGTTTTTGACTGAAATAACGCCGGGGACTTTGCTTGTTAGTTTTACCGCAGTATTGATATCTTCACGCGATTTAACAAACCCGCTGAGCTGGACCACGCCTTTAAAGGTTTCAACATTAATCTCGGCCACACTTAAGTTTTTATCACCTAAAATGGCAGCTTTCACTTTGGTGGTGACCACACTGTCGTCTAAATACTCGCCAGTACCTTCTTTGTTGTATGCAGAACTGCAACTGGCCACGGCGACTAAGCCTAGAGCCAGCAGGAAGATACTTAACATTTTAATTGTTCTCATCAGATTATCCTTTTTGATAAAGAGTAAAAATGGGGGCATTAGCTAACGCGTCCCGTTAACAGCAATATAATCAGCACCAGTAGCACTATGCCTATAAGTCCACCAGGACGATAACCCCAGTTTCGGCTATGGGGCCAAGTGGGGAGCATGCCGAGAAATAACAAAATTAAAATAATCAATAAAATAGTCGCAATTGACATGGCTAATCTTCCTGATACCGGGGCAATTTTGCACTGGGTAACATGAGTCTGTGCCGTAGTAAATGGGATGTCGGTACGGTGGCGCACTTACAGGGATCTGACGAGTCGATGTGTTTATATTCGCATTAACTGATAAGCGGTATGCCGAACAGAGCGAGTGATTGTAGAGATGCATACTCTAACTTATGTCCAATGACGGACATGTTCAATTCGAAACCAACGTTTGGTATTTCACTTATTCCGTTGTCCAGTTTCATGGGCTGCGCTAATAAAGAGGTCAACAAAATGAATTATCATGATCGCGATGTTTACGGTATTTACAACAATCCACAGTTCGCTTCTCCATCATTGGCACAAGGACCCGGCCCATATCTGATGGGCGCTGAAACACTGATCGGCAATAATGTTGTTAATAATTCTGGTGAAACCTTAGGGGATATCAAAGAAATTATGCTTGAAGTGGAAACGGGCCACGTCGGGTATGCGGTACTGTCGTTCAGTACTTATTTTGGTTTTGGAGAAAAGCTGTTTGCAGTGCCTTGGAAGATGCTGACACTTAATCATGAGCAAAAATGTTTTGTCATGGACATATCATTAGAGCGACTCAAAACGGCGCCGGGCTTTGACAAAGGCCATTGGCCCAATATGAAAGATGTTGAATGGGAAAACGAACTGCACGATTACTACGGTAGCCGTAGGGATTAATGGTGTTAAGCAGGGGATTTATCCCCTGCGTTATTATTTGGATTCGGTAAATATGTATAAGTGTGGTTGTGTCTATCAAGTGAGTAGAGCCCACACGCATTTTAGTTGTTAGGAATTTGCTTATTTGCAACCTAATAACGATAAAATTTTGAGCTAGTGTATTATCGAAAGTCACCAGCGTGTATCGCTGATCAATTTCTTCGCTTCATCAAATGATTAAAGCCTTGTCGAAAGATAAGGCTTTTTTGTTTTTCTATTTTAAGTTTAAATCCCTATTTAAGGTAAATCTGATGTTTTCGGATTTGTACTACAGCTTATTTTACTTGATGTCGCTAGATTGCTCCGTTTTCTTGATTTTTTCTCCATAGGTGATGAGGGAAGAATCATATTTAACAGTGGATATATCGAATAGATAATTTCAGCTTACTGTTCATGCTGTTGTCATCTGCGTCATTAAAGCTAAGCTCATTAGTATTTAGCTCAGTTATCTAAAGGATTTATATGGTTGAACACATTACTGGCATGCTAGCGCTAATTGGAGTGCTATCGTTATTTTGTCAATGGCTTGGCTGGAAACTTCGGTTACCAGCGATTTTACCCTTGTTGCTATGTGGGCTCACTTTAGGCCCTGGGCTTGGATTCCTCAATCCTGATGCGATTTTTGGTGATTTGCTTTTTCCGATAATTTCCCTCGGGGTCGCCGTGATTTTATTTGAAGGGGCTTTGACTCTTAACTTCAAAGAAATCAAAGATCATGGTCGTATGGTGACGCATCTTGTGACTATCGGTACCGTGATCACCTGGGCCTGTATCAGTATGGCCACCTTTTATTTACTGGATTTTAGTTGGGAAATTGCATTGCTCTTTGGGGCGCTAGTGGTAGTGACTGGACCTACCGTTATCGTGCCAATGCTCAGAAGTGTGCGTCCTAAATCCCAGCTGGCGAGTATTTTGCGTTGGGAAGGTATAGTGATTGACCCAATAGGCGCGCTGCTCGCAGTGTTAGTCTTTGAATACATAACCGTTGCCAGCGATCAAACGACGCATGTGCTCTATGCCTTAGGCTCTATGTTGTCCCTCGGATTAGGACTTGGCGCAGTAGCGGGTTATCTAACGGGACAAATCTTAAGACACAACCTATTGCCACACTATCTGCGTAATACCGCCGTTTTGACCTTAATGCTGGGTATCTTTGTCGGCTCGAACCTATTACAAGAAGAATCGGGTTTATTGACTGTGACGGTTATGGGCATTTGGCTTGCGAATATGCGTGGTGTGGATATTGCTGAAATCCTTGAATTTAAAGAAACATTAACCGTACTGTTAATTTCTGCACTGTTTATTTTACTGGCGGCGCGATTAGATTCTAATGCCATGCTCGGCTTAGGTTGGGGTGGACTGGGTGTTTTAGCGGTGACCATGTTATTGGCACGACCGCTGAGTATTTGGGTTTCTGGTATCGGCACATCTCTGTCGAAAGCGGATAAGTGGTTTTTATGCTGGATTGCCCCTCGAGGTATTGTGGCCGCGGCGGTATCTTCTTTATTTGCAATCAAGTTAGAAGCCAACAATGTGCAGGGCGCAGATGCAATAGTGCCCTTAGTGTTCTTAATTATTATCGGCACTGTGGTGGTCCAAAGTTTAACGGCGGGACGTTGGGCACGATTTCTTGGGGTTAAAGCCGATTCTGCCCAAGGTTTATTGATCTTTGGTGCCTCTAAATTTTCCAGAGAGTTAGCGAAAATTTTAAAAGCCAAAGATGTCAAAGTGCTACTGGCTGATAATAACTGGGACAACATTAGGCTCGCGCGTATGGATAATATTCCAGTGTATTTTGGTAATCCTGTTTCGGAACATGCTGAAACTTATATGGATTTAACTGGAATTGGCCGCGTGTTGATTATTTCACCTTACCGACAGTTAAACCCGTTAGTGAGCTTTCATTTCCAAGACTTTTTTGGTGCTAAAAAAGTTTTTGGTCTTAATAATACCGAAGTAGGCAGTGCACGCCACCAGCTCTCTGAAAGTTATAAGCAACGTTTATGTTTGTTTGGTGATGCAGTGTCGTATGCCAAGATAGCCAGCCTAATGGCGAAAGGCGCTCAACTTAAAGTAACGAATTTAACCGAAAACTTCAGCTTTGAACATTTTCGTAAACGTTACGGTGAGACGGCAATACCACTGATTTACCTGACAAAAGAAGGTAAGGTCGTCGTTGTTTCGGGTAATGATACCGTATTTCCGAATGGCATTGAGCTTATCAGTCTATTGCCAATTGAAGCTTTAGAAGAAGCCAAAGTGCAGCAAGCGATTGCAGAGCGGGAAGCCCAAGAAAAAGCAGCAGAATCTGCTTTAGCAAAGGTAAAAACGGAAGAGCATGAAAGTGAAGGTGATGACGCTATTGGGTAAGTTATTGTTACCAAGAAATTTATTATCGAAATATTTTTTGACTAGCTGAAAAATATTTCTCAAATAGCACATTCAAGGCATCATAGCTGCGTGAGTTTTATGGTCAATCTTACTGCAGCTATAGATTACATCCCAAAAAAGAGTATTAAAATGACTTGGCTAGAAAGCCATGTTTATGCAGAAAGTTAGCTCTTATACAAGCAGTCATTACACTACTGAATAAGCATTTTGCACTAAGGAACGTATGGTCGATTCTATGCATTCAACCGCGAGATTGAATTGAGTGTCGTTTTCGGCGCCACCAAGGCTCAAGCGGATAAAATTATCATGGCAATTAAAGTCATCACCATTACGGACTAATATGCCTTTTGCGGCCAGTGCGGTAACGAGGTGATGGGCTTTGATATCTTCTGGCAGTTGTATCCAACCGTTTAACCCTCGCCAAGTTTGGGTTAATCCCAGTCGTTCGCCCATGGCGATACAGTGACGTTGGCGTTGACGTATGAGCGTATCTCGTTCTGCAGTGATATGACCTTTCTTTATCAACTGACAGGCTATTTCAATGTTCAGCGGCGACACCATCCAGCATTGGCTATGAATAGCGAGTCGCACTTGGGCGATAAGGGGGTCAGGAACCAGAATAAAGCCTTGCCTTAAGCCGCCAGAAAACAATTTTGACAGGCTGGAAATATAAATTACCCGTGGTATCACCAGCTGTTTTGCTAATTGCCACAGGGGCGAATGCCATTCTTCAGGTAAACAATAATTCACGTCATCTTCAATGATATAGAATTGATATAGCTCTGATAACTCAAGGATTTTCTGCCGTTGTGATTCACTGTACTGAATGCAAGTGGGGTTTTGATTATTCAGCGTGAGATAGACTAATTTAGGGTTGTGGATCTGTAATAGGGCTTCAAAGCGCGGTAGATCTAATCCTTCGTGGGTAAGGGGCACACCAACGCTAGTGACGCCAAGCTGTTTAGCACAAATTCTCACGCCTGGATAACTGTATTGCTCGTGTAACAGTACATCGCCTGTTGATAAAAATGCGCTCAAACAGGCAAAAATAGCTTGCTGGCCGCCATGGGTAAAGACCAGTTGCTCGGGCGTTTGCTGTATGCCGCGTTGGTTTAACCATTGGTGGAACACTTGTTGGTGTTGATCTAATGGACTGGCGCGATAACCGAGTAACTGACTCAACTTAGTGGGGTCTTTCGCTAATTGGCTGAGGCAATCGCTTAGGGTGCTGATTTGATCTGTGAGTGGCTGCTGACAGGTCGCCATATTCAATTGTACGTTACCCATTTCAGGTACAGGGGAGGCGTTGACATAGGTGCCATCTCCCACTCGTGCTTCGACGTAACCCCTTTGTTCCGCCAATGCATAGGCGCGGGTTACAGTGCCAATTGTGATGCCTAAGGCATCAGCTAAACGGCGTTGCGGTGGCAGTTTACTGCCTTGGGTTAACACCTTCTGCAAAATGCCTTGTTCTATGGCACTGACTAAGCGCTGATATTTCGGGCCTGAAAAAGTCGTTAGGTCTGGCGTCCAGATTGTACCCATGACAATAAATCCATTGATCTCTAATATTCTCCGTATATTATTTATTGCATCTTTTTATGTCAACAAATGTATGCATACAATTTAAGGCGAATATGAATACTGTACTGCTTTATGACCCACAATTATGGACTTTAATGGCCTCGACCGCGCTGTTTTGCGCTACTATGACAATGACTCCTGGACCGAACAATATTCTCTTAGCTAGCTCTGGAGCGCATTTTGGTGTGCTGCGTACCGTGCCACATATTGCAGGGATCCGCTTGGGTTCGACCTCTTTACATCTTGCGGTATTATTCGGCCTCGGTACCTTGTTTGAAGCATTACCGGTCTTGCACCAAGTATTGAAATATTTCGCTTTAGCATATTTGCTGTATCTCGCGTACAAATTAGTGACGTCGCCAGTGCAGAGCACGCATTTGGATGATGGACGAAAACCTATGACGCTCATTGAAGCTGCATTATTTCAATGGATTAACCCTAAATCTTGGATGTCGACAATTACCCTGTGTAGCGCTTTTACATTAAGTGGCGATGGCTTTTGGTTGAGTGCGTTTCTTGGCGTATTAATGTTCAACATAGTGGGATTTCCTGCATCATTTACTTGGGTATTTGTCGGTGCAGCGATCAGTAAGAAACTCAATACCGATAGACGTAAGCGCCATTTTAATTGGTTTATGGGCAGCTTGCTTTTAGTGTCATTACCTATGATATTACGCTAGCTTGGCTTGAATTAAGTGCCTAAGCCTATAAATATTCTGAGGAAGACACTCGCGTAATGATTGGCTTTATGCCATAACCAACATACTATTGATGGCTTTTTAGGTAATGACCTTTTAGCTGAACATTTTCAGTCTCAGTTATACTTGTTGCTTATCTTGATAGTGTGTATATGGAGGTTGCCGAGTGAAGTTCCCTAGTTTGATTTCGTTTATGCCGGGATTGGCGCAATTATTACAATATGAAAAGCAATGGCTTAGGGATGATGTGCGCGCAGGCTTATCCGTTGCCGCTGTGGCATTACCCGTAGCGATTGCTTATGCCCAGCTCACAGGTGTGAATGCTGCCGTGGGTTTGTATTCCTGCGTATTACCAATGTTGGTATACGCACTATTTGGCACCTCAAAACAATTAATCGTGGGTCCAGATGCGGCGACTTGTGCTGTTATCGCCGCGGTTGTCACGCCCCTAGCTGCAGGGGATAGCATGAAGCACTGGCAGTTAGTGATGACCATGACGGCCATGACAGGCTTTTGGTGCTTGATTGCGAGTCGTTTTAGGCTGGGGGTGCTCGCCGATTTTCTATCAAAGCCGATTTTGATGGGGTTGCTTAATGGCGTTGCAATTACCATTATCGTGGGACAGTTTTCAAAAATCTTCGGTTTTACCTTCGATGAGCGTTATCTAATCGAACGCCTCAGCGGTGCGCCTTCCTACTTATCCAAAACCCATTGGCCGACATTGACTATGGGGATTGTGACGCTAGCGACTTATGCCTTAGTGAAACGGTTTCGTCCCCAATGGCCAGCTTCTATGTGCGCAATGGCGATGGCAGCTTTCCTTGTTTGGGTGTTTAACCTGACGAGCTTTGATATTAGCGTCGTCGGAGAAGTGACCTCTGGATTACCTTCATTCCAAGCGCCTGTATTTGATTTAGGTATTGCCCGTGAGCTTGTGGTACCGGCGCTTAACTTAGCCATGGTGAGCTTTGTGAGCATGATGTTGACGGCTCGAAGCTTTGCGGCAAAAAACGGTTACGATATAGATGCCGATAAAGAGTTCAGGGCGTTAGGAATAGCCAATATAGCGTCTGCCATATCTCAAGGTTTTGCGGTGAGCGGCGCGGATTCCCGCACTGCGGTTAATGATGCCAATGGTGGTAAGAGCCAGTTAGTGTCTATCATTGCGGCGGTATTGATTGGTGTTGTGGCGCTATTTTTCACTGCGCCTTTGAAGTTCATCCCCAGTGCCGCCTTAGGTGTGGTGCTGGTGATTGCCTCAATCTCGCTTATCGATTTAAAGTCACTGTGGAATCTACGAGTGCGGGATAGGTCTGCTTTTTTACTTGCCTGTATCACTTTGTTCTCTGTGTTGTTTATTGGGGTTATCCCTGGGATAACCTTGGCTGTATTACTGGGTTTATTCCAGTTCCTCGCTACTGTGATGCGGCCTACGGATCAAGTGCTTGGTTTAGATCATAAGGGCGTTATCCGTAGTGTCGATGAATCGGGTAAAGCTAAATCGGTTCCAGGAGTATTTATATATCGCTTTAATTCGCCGTTAACTTACTTTAATGCGACGTATTTTAAGCGTCGTTTACTGGAAAAGTTTATTCGGGAATTTGAGCCTGTCGATTGCATCATTATTGATGCAGTGCCTTGTTTTACCCATTTGGATTTAAGCGTGATGGCCATGTTGGCTGATTTACATCAATTGCTTAAAAAACGTGGCGTTCGTTTAGTGCTTGCGGGACGTAAACGGCAGATGCTGAGTTGGTTTGAGCAAGCGGGCATGCAGACAGGGGAGGGGGGTATTTTGATCCGGCCAGATTTGTATCTCGCCCTTAAAATGAATCAAAGCTATAAACAAGCCTTGGCTGAAGGGCAAGCGCCTGTGATCCAAAAAGTTCCTGATGACTCGGTATTGTTGCACAGTCATTTGTAGTTAACTGTCATGCCTTGTTTGATTAAACTGGGTCGTATAAATAGCGCAGCTTAAGGTTGCGCTATTTTTTCTTAATTTGATAATTAAATCAATGGTATGACTGGCTTTTTGAAGGTATTCAGTTTTACCGTTTAGTCTTTGAGAATTCTATCTAGGGGAATAAAACCGTGAAAACCATAATAACCCATAGGGCCGAGTATCAGACTCAGTAGGCACCATAAGCACTTTTTGTTGGTGCTGAGATCCACTTTACTCTTGAAAGCCCGAAGGGCAAATAGACAATGCAATAGCACCAGGCCCCCAAGCATAATAACGATATTAATATCCATATTTTCCAACTGTCTTATCCTTGTGTTCTATCATTCACGTCCTTGAGTCTTTAGGCGTGGTTACTTTTCTTGAGAAGATTGTCTAGCTACGATTAGCTAAATTAGTTACCTAGTGGCAAATACCTTACTCGAATATTTTACCGATGGCTATAACATAAAATAAAAATAATCTTTAAATCTTATTGGCTTACACGTCTCCTAACAAGCAAATTGGAGAATGGCTAGCGTCCCAGATCACATATTTTTCCATCGCACGAATAAATATTTCACTCGAAATAAGTCGATTTAGCCAAGCGGCGACTCGCGGAAAATCATCACTAAGTGCACATTTAAGATCCACTGCGGCAAACTGGCGTACAAAAGGTACGATTGCGTAGTCGGCAAGGCGAGGTGTATCGGCGACTAAAAAGGGGTGTTGCCCTAAGCATGTTTCAAGTTGCAGGAGGAAATGACTCGCCTGCTGATAATAATAAGCTTGCGCTTGCTCAGGGTAACGGTCGGCATATTTATAGCGGTCAAGCCATGGTTTAAATTGCTGATCATTTTGCGCGATAAGTTGTGCCATTTTATCTTCAATTACAGGGCTTTGCTGACATAGCAGATCTAAGGGATCGGCTTGCGTGAGTGCCCAGCGCATGATCTCAAGACTTTCGGCAATCACCTCGCCGTTTGCTAGCACTAATACCGGCACAGTACCCTTAGGTGAGGCAGCTAGCATTTGTGGTGGTTTGGCTTTAAGGGTGATTTCACGGACTTCAACATTGCATTGGGCTAACAAGAGTCCCAAACGTGCTCGCATTGCATAGGGGCAACGGCGAAAAGTGTATAAGACGGCTAGAGTCATTCGGATTTCCTCTACTGTGCGGCGCCATGCGTGGAAGTTGATGCGACTAAAGCTGACGTCAGCATGTTTATGTATGCTTATTGACGACGCGAGTATGCCAATGCGAATGTTGCGTGCCAATCATGCAATATTCAAAGGGCGCAGATGGTAACGCTTTCATACTGGGATTTCTGCTTAATTTGCCATCATAGAATGATTTTTCTCACCACTGTGCGTAAAGAATTAAAGACCCTGTATTTTATCTGTGTTTATCTTGCTGTGACTCAGGTAGAATTCCGCGCTATTTTTGGGATCTGCAGCAAGGCTGCAGATGATTGATTTGTTTATGCACTGGAAATTAAGTTCCAGCCAGCAAAGAGGGTGTTATGGCTAAAGTTGTCGTATGTGCGTTATATAAATTCGTGTCGTTACCGCATTTTGAATCTATCCGAGCGCCATTACTCGCTATGATGGAACAGGCCGAGATCAAAGGCACTCTGCTCCTCGCAAGTGAAGGGATCAATGGCACAGTTGCTGGCACTCAAGAAGCAATTGAAGCGTTATTAGTGTGGCTTAATAGCCAAAATGGCCTAGACAATATCGTTCACAAGCTGTCATTTGACGATGAAATGCCGTTCTACCGCACTAAAGTCAAGCTGAAAAACGAAATCGTGACTATGGGCGTCGAAGGTATTGACCCACTTAAAGTGGTTGGCACCTATGTGAAGCCTCAAGATTGGAATGCGCTGATTTCTGATCCGGACGTGATTTTAGTCGACACCCGTAACGACTATGAAGTGCAAATCGGCACCTTTAAGAATGCCATTAATCCTGTGACTGAAACCTTCAGAGAATTCCCTGAATATGTGAAGCAGAATCTTGATCCTGCTAAACATAAGAAGGTCGCCATGTTCTGTACTGGCGGTATTCGCTGTGAGAAATCAACTGCTTATTTAAAAGAGCAAGGCTTTGACGAGGTCTATCATCTCGAAGGTGGTATTCTTAAATATCTCGAAGAAGTGAAAGCGGAAGAAAGCCTGTGGGAAGGCGAGTGTTTCGTATTCGATAACCGCGTTGCGGTAAATCATGACTTGAAGAAAGGCCAATACGATCAATGTAATGCTTGCCGTATGCCAATCACCGAAGCTGAAAAACAGAGTCCTGCCTATGTGCAAGGCGTCAGTTGCCCACATTGTATCGATAAAATTTCTGACGAGCAGCGTAAACGTTTCGTTGAGCGTGAACGTCAAGTGAATCTGGCAAAAGCCCGTAACGAAGCGCATATCGGTAGTGATGTAAATCAAGTGATTGAAGCGCGCCGTGAGAAAAAAGAAGCGCAGCGTCGACTCGCCGCCGAGAAAAATAACGCGAAAAAATCGCAAGCGCTTTAACTTTATATGTCATTAGATGAGTAGTGAGTTAGTCATGAGTTCGCACTGAGCTCATTTCGTACTCAGGTAGCTTGCACTCTGGCCCGACTCGTTCGGGCCATTTTTTTATGCCGATTTTAGTTTTAGTGTGAATGTGCTTTAAACCATTATTTATCATAGCGCTATGCCGAAAACCTTAAATTTATGATAACTTTCAGTCGCTAGTATTAAAAACGTTAGTATTAACAACGCTAGCATTTAAAAAACGTCGAGTGCTATAACGCGAAAGGAGCGATTCAGTGCAAGGTAGGCAAAGCGCATGAGCATTTGGAAAGAGCTATACGATATTTTCGATAAGGAACGCAGTCGCTGGCAGCAATCGAGCGCCAGTAAGCAGGCGATTGCCTTTGAGTTAAAAGCCAATTTGGGTTTTCTGGCCGATGCGTTAAGCAGCGGTTTGTCGCAAAGTGCGATCGCCAGCGGTTTAGAATGCAGTATTTTTGAGGCAAAACTGAAAGAGGGCGCAGCACTCACTGCGTTAAATCGCCGTAAAGTGACACTGAAATTTATTGGTGAATTTACTGGTTTTTCGACTTATATAGGGAAAGAGAACGATTATTTAGTTGAGAATGCCTATTCTAGAATTAAATCCTTAAAGAAGTTAGTCGCGGCAGAGCCCGATAAAAATCATAATCTTAGGATAAAATTACTGTTTAATTTTTTAGTCTTTTTAGTGGCGCACCTTGAGGAGCAGCCATTGAGTCGCACATCAGCGAAAAAAGCCTAAGGCTGATGAGTGGCATTGGCTAGCTTGTTATTTGAGAGACAAAAAAGGCGCCTGTGGCGCCTTTTCTATGTTTGCGAACGTCATTGCTCAGTGTTTATAGCGCAGCCTTTAAAAGGCGTGTTCAAAAGCCATCTTTAGACTCACTTTTAAAAGCCGCCATTGAGCTTAGCCCCTAGGTGGTTCAGTTTTGCTTTGATCTGCTTTTTTGGGTTCTGAGTCCGCAGAACTTGGCTTGCTTGAAGCCGCATCGGCATCATTCTCTGCTGCCGAAGGCTTGGCAGTATCTGACTTTATCTGCTTATCTTTACCATGTTGACCGAACTGCGGCAGTTTGAACTTAGCACTGTACTTCAACGCAGCAAGATTACTGGCGATGACACCGACGATCAAAATAATAATGATCCAGACTTCTAAGGTCGACATACTCAGCTCCTGTTTCGAATTGACTCGCGCACACCTAACGGGCGATTAATCAACCGCTAAACGTTGCTCACATTTACGAATATCTTCTGGCGTATCAACTTCAATAGAATCAAAGGCGCTAATGGCGATTTTGATTTTATGGCCGTATTCTAATGCACGTAATTGCTCGAGTTTTTCCAGATCTTCTAGACGTCCTAATGGCAGGGCGGCGAAGGCTTGGACGAATTTTCGGGTATAAGCATACACACCTAAGTGCTTATAAACGGGGTAATCTTGGGTGTCGCGGCCAAAAGGAATACGCGAACGAGAGAAATACAAGGCATAGTTGTTGTTATCGAACACCATCTTCACATGCATAGGATCGTCAAGCTCGGCTTTATTCACGATTTCAAAGCCTAAGGTGGCCATTTCAAACTCACCTGGGTGACGCTCGAAGAGGCTGATGACTTGCTCGATGGATGTTGGGTCAATAAGGGGTTGATCGCCCTGTAGGTTGATCACTAAGTCGTCATCTTTCAGTCCCAGTTGGTTTATCGCATCATTGATACGATCTGTACCCGATGCCGCTTCTGGGCTGGTCATGACCACTTTGCCGCCAAAACCTTCAACGGCCGCTTTAATGCGGTCATCATCGGTAGCGACATAAATATTGGTGAGGCCTTTGGCTAACGACGCGCGTTCATACACGTGTTGGATCATTGGCTTGCCGTTAATCGGGGCTAAGGGTTTGCCCGGGAAGCGGCTTGAACCGTAACGAGCCGGGATTAACAGAGTCACATTCATCAAATTATCCTACTTTTATCAAAGATATACAGTGTAGAAATACAATGCATATAGACAAAAGGGCTCACAATTGAGCCCTTTTAATATGTGTTAGAGCTTAGATGCGACGGAACAGGGCAGTCAACATTTCGTCTGTGACTTTTTCTTCCCAACCCGCGCCGTAAACGTTAGCCCATAGTGGACCCATGCTCTTAGTCACGGCAACCATTTTCGCTATGGTTTCGTCTGGCAGATCTTTACAGATGTTCTTCGGCAGTGTGATGTTGTGTTTCTTCATCATCAAACGGAACTCTTCAACACCTTCTGGATAGAATTCTTCTAACACGTCAAAGGCGATACAGTTGCCGATACCGTGGTGGTAACCCAAGATATAAGACAGACCGTAAGAAACCGCGTGACAGGCACCCACTTGGCTATAGGCTATGCTCATGCCGCCCATGAAAGACGCCATCATCAGCTTGTCGTCTTTATCTACATGGTCGTCTAAGTACACTTGGCGACATAAATCCATGGCTTTTTCAGCGTAGGATTTAGAGAACTCGTTTAAGAAGGTACCTTGTAAAGATTCAACACAGTGGATATAGCAATCCATACCTGTGTAGAACCATTGGTCCGTTTCAACGCCTTCGATTAACTCAGAATCCATGATGATTTGATCGAATACTGTGTAATCTGAGTTCAGACCTAGCTTACGCACTGGACCACATAACACAGCGGTGCGTGACGCTTCTGCACCAGTACCAGAAATCGTTGGGATACCAATGTGGTGTACCGCTGGGTTCTTGATTAAGTCCCAACCTTGGTACATGGCAGAGCCACCTGGGTTCGTCAGCATCAGCGATACCGCTTTAGCCACGTCCATGGTTGAACCGCCACCTAAACCCACTACGCTGACAGGCAGTTTGCTATTAAAAGCTTGAACTTGCTCTGTTAACGTGTCGATTTGAATGGTGCTTGGCTCTTCATCAACGTTAACCCAAATCACCATATCTTGTGCTTTAGCTGGGATACGGCCTTCAAGGGCTTTGCCTTGATGCACGTCATCGACTAAAAATACCACGAAGTCGTCGGCGGTTTTACGTTCAGCAGCTAACACTTCATCCAATTGGACGAATGAGCCACGGCCGAAGATCATTTTTTCAACTACTTTAAAATTCTTAAAACTCATTGCAACAAACTCCCGTAGAATTATTGGGCAAATGCTTTCTTGATGTTTTCGATACGCTCAGCGATCTGAGCATCGGTCCAAGACAACTTGATGAGCATAGAAATGGTGCGGCTCATAATGGCATCGGATTTAGGCACAGAAACTTGAGTATAGTCAGGTCTGTCGGCGATTAATGTGATTGGTAACGCAGCAGATGCCTTAAGCTCCTGAATGTGTTTCCAGTTTTTCAAATAATGCCAGTTGTTTACATACCAGTAGAAGCAGCCATCGACGCCGTTTTCAGCCAGTTTTTTGCTGATTTCAATAGTACGCGCTTCGGTTGGCAACATAAAGGTTAAGAAGCCCGCTGAGTCGCCTTCTGGATCGGGGATCAGGCGGAAGGTCACTTCTGGGATAGCAGCGGCCATCGCATCTTTAATGGTTTTTTTGTTTTTACGTTGGATATCGATAATGGTATCGAGTTTACGTAATTGCGCTAAACCTAAGGCGGCGTTCATTTCCGAAATACGGAAGTTCAAGCCAATGATTGGGTGTGATTCAGCGCCGCGGTCCTTACCTATGTGGTCATGGCCGTGATCGGAGAACATATGCGCGTTGTTGTAGATTTCAGTGTTGTTAGTGATCACAGCGCCACCTTCACCACAGGTGATGGTTTTGACTGAATCGAATGAGTAACAACCCACATCCCCGATAGTACCTAGGGCTTGGCCCTTGTAGCTACCACCGATGGCTTGGCAAGCATCTTCTAAAATCAGTAAGTTATGTTTTTTACAGACGGCTTTGATCTCGTCCATCTTCGCCATAGAACCGCACATGTGCACTAAGTTGATGGCTTTAGTGCGTGGGGTAATCGCGGCTTCGATACCTTCTGGAGATAAACACAATGTCTCATCGATTTCGGCAAAAATCGGAATAGCGCCTGCCATAAAAATCGCTTCAACTGAGGCTACAAAGGTAAAAGGTGGCACGATAACTTCATCGCCAGCACCAATGCCTGCAGCCATCATGGCCGTTTGCAGCGCAGCAGTACCGCTTGATAAAAGGTGAGCATGCTTCACGTTCATCTTCTCGCAAAGTAGTTGCTCCATATCGCGCGTCTTCCAGCGATCATTACGCATATGGTCGAAGTTGTAACGGAAGGTAAAACCGTTTTCCATAACGTCAGCGACTTCCTGCTTCTCTTCAGGACCAAATAATTCAAAACCGGGCATGGAAGGTATCTCCTTAGAATTTGTGGCGCATAGGTCGCCTGCAATTAACTGGCGGATTATAACTGGCGTAATAGACCCTTGCGATGTTTTATTGCTGAAAATTGTCATGGAAAAAGAAAAACCTGCACAGGGGCAGGTTTTATCTGAGCATAGATGACACTCAGCTAAGGGTTAAAAGCCTATATTCAGGCTGTTAGCGTGGATTGGCTAAACCATGTTCACGGTCAACCGTGACATCTAAATCTGTCAGTAAACCGTTATCAATGCCGTAAATCCAGCCGTGTACCGCCACTTCTTGGCCGCGATCCCAAGCTTCTTGCACTATGGTTGAACTGGTCACATTAGCAACCTGCTCAATCACGTTTAGCTCGCACAGGCGATCAAAACGTTTGGCTTCGTCCATCTGTTGTAATTCTTCTTGATAAATACGATAGATATCACGTAAATGCCCGAGCCAGTTATCGATGAGTCCTAAGCGTTGCTGACCCATGGCCGCGCGCACACCACCGCAGCCGTAGTGACCCACCACCATAATATGCTTCACCTTGAGCACATCGACGGCGTATTGCAGTACAGATAAGCAGTTAAGATCGGTATGGATCACCATGTTGGCGATATTACGGTGAACAAAGACTTCACCGGGCATAAGATCAATGATTTGGTTTGAGGGTACGCGACTATCTGAGCAGCCAATCCACAGGTATTCAGGATGTTGCTGTTTCGCTAATTGTTCAAAAAAATCAGGATTTTCTTGGCGTATACGTCCGGCCCAGCGGCGGTTATTGTCGAATAAAGGTTTGAGTAGTTTCATTTTAACCTATTGTTTTATTGACATATAAAATGTCTTCTCATGCTCTAATTCATGCAAGCAGCACATTTTTAGCAAGAGTATACCAGCAAATTTGGCTCTGCTGGTCTATCCAATTAAGGTTTGAATCAGGATATTGAAAAATCGAGATTATTTTTTCTTAATAGTACTGCAAATGGATAAGCCCTCTCTGAGGGTTCAAGTACCATTTGATTTTGATAGTGTGTTTGTTGTTTATATCGCACAAATGCTGAGTGGAAACCTTGTCCGCCACAGGTTAAGGCGGACAAGGATGATGCAGTATGGGTTAGAACTTACTGATCACTTTCACGCTGTCGTTTACTTCGCTGACGTCAACAAATCCGATCATATTGGGATTGGCGGCAATCAATGCGAGCATTTCAGCGCTGGAGTCGACGACTTTGGGCGGTTGACCTTGGCCTGAAAAGACCAGTTTTGACCAATAGGCTTTTAACTGACTCTCGGTTTTATTAAGGATCTGTTTAACAAAGGCATCACGTGCGGGCGTGCCTTCAGGTTGATCGAGTGCGACGACAGTGCCACCACTGGGGAAAGACTTGAGTTTGCCTAAATAGATCCGTGAAATATCCGCAGCGCTAATTTCTGACGTATTAGAAGGGTGCACCACGACGGCAATTTCGGCTTGAACACAGGCACTGCCAAGTAGAAGCGCACTGGCGACTAAGGTTTTTATCATCAACCGAGAACTTATTAATAGTTTCATGCTTAACTCCTTAAAAAACTAAGTCTATTGCCATACTCAGCAACTGTTCATCGGAGGACGGTTTGTCGTTACTGTAGTTGGTGTACTCTAGTTTCAGTGCGGCAGAAGGATGGAAATCCCAGCGGGTGCCTATGATGTAGTAGGCGCTGTCTTCCTGCTGTGCTTCAAGCGCCGCTTGTGTTCCAAAAACAAGCGGTGCGAGTGCAGCTTGGTTTGCCGGTGGCAGACCATTGTAAACAGGTAACATAGCGTCATAGGCATCGTATTGGGGCTCACCTTTATCAATACCGTAGGTTAAGTGGAAGGTGAAATCGTGATAGCGGATCCCGCCGGAAACAAAGGCTGAATCTTGAATATTAAAGCTACTGGGATCGACATCAATTCGTGTGTATTCGGCCAAAATAAACCATTTTTCAGCATCATATTTAACGTTAGCGCCAATGAGTAACGCGCTGTCATTAATCGGTAAAAGATCATCAACCACTTGCTGAGTAAAGAGTCCGGTTTGAGAAATTGCATTACCTAAGCCAAGCAGTGCGGGTAATTCGTAGGAGAAATCGGTGACTATGCCAATATTTAAACCGTACTCAAACCCTGAGGTTACAAAGTTAAAGTTCATTATGTGGCCCTCGGCGGAGAAGGGCGCAGGAGGCGTTGATGAACCTGTAGGCGAGTAGTCAGAAACTGAAGTGGTAATGTATTTATAGGTTAAACCTACTTCGGTATCGCCCCATAAATCGGCATAAACTAAGCCTACACCTTCACCTGAATTAAATGGCAGTGAATAAACTCCGCGGGGCGGAGTGATCCAGTGATAGGCATAGCCTACATCAATATAATCGGAGTATTTATAGAGATTAAAACGTTGGCGACCCGCCATAAGCATAAGTTTGTCGCTGATGTCATAGGAGATATAAGCCCATTCGAATTCAGCGCTATAATCGTTACTGCCTCTGGATAGCACTTGTGCAGTCGCTCTTAAGCCACTACCAAGATCGGCGGTAAATTGTAAGGCAACTTTGGAATCATTATTAAAATCGAGTTCTTTATCGTAACCATAATAGCTTTTATCGTCACTTAGACTCGAGCCCGCGACAATAGAGGCAAATCCATTTATTTGAACATCGGCATAAAGAGACGGTATATAAAGTGTGCTGAATACGCAGAGGGCAACTGTACTTTTTCTCATGGCAGAATACCTTGTTGAGGGAATACAGTATAAAGGTAGTTGATAATTAGTAGATTTCACCTTTGTGCAACATTTTTTAAGCCGCTTGGAACAAAAACAACGTCTTTACTTGTTAATAGAGGTTTAACAGGTGAGTTTAATGAAACGAGGCGTG
The DNA here is from genome assembly GCF_015767295.1 of Shewanella sp. DW31. NCBI lineage: Bacteria > Pseudomonadati > Pseudomonadota > Gammaproteobacteria > Alteromonadales > Shewanellaceae > Shewanella > Shewanella sp. DW31. Next base: position 38,360 of record NZ_JADWMP020000017.1, on the reverse strand, counting down.
CTCAATAACAGACTTTAATAAAGTAAAGCCTAATGTATTTATCCATAAAATAGGAATTAAGTATGGGTGAGCAATATTGATATAAGCACATATTAGTAACATGTGCTAAGTAGAAATACTCATCTTCAAGATGCGAGTTTTCGCACCTTTAAGCGTAGATTTAGCGATTAATTAATAATGTTTAGCCATAAAATCGGCTAAATGTTGGTTAATAAATTCCGCTTGTTCGAGAGTTGATATGTGTCCTGCCGCAGGAATATGCACAAGTTGGCTGCCGTCAATGGCATCACTCATCAGGTAACTTTCCAATACGCTGCGGGCCTTATCTTCCACGCCAGCCATGATGAGGCAGGGCAGCGTCAATTGCTCGGCGTATTCCATGGTATCGCGACGACCAAAAATCATTCGTCCAAGTTTAATTATCGTGGGGATTTGCTCCGCTGTGATACTGGCAAGGGACTGTTCAAAGCCCATAACCAGTTCAGGAGTGTTATTCGCGGCATCATTGGCGAAGAATAAAGGTGAAATTGCACTGATCAGCGGCGCAGGGATCGCCTTAGCGGCGCTGATCATATCCAGCATGCCATCATATTTCGCACGGGTGACTTCGGGTTCGAAACCGATAAAACTGTTGAGCATAATGAGGGTTTTAATTCTTGTTGGTGCTTTCAGTGCCAATTCTGCGCCCCACATAGCACCGACAGATTGTCCGACAACACTAAAGTGAGTTATCTCAAGAGCATCCATTAGCTCAAGCATTTGATCGGCAATATCGAGTAGCGTTTTGCTGTTATTGGGCAGTAAATCTGACTGACCATGGCCCCAAAGTTCAGGCACTATGCAGCGATATTGGGCGCTTAAGGTGGCAATTTGAGGCGCCCACATAGCGCTATCCCATAAATAACTGTGCCCAAACAACAATACAGGGCCTGAGCCGACATCAAGGTAACTTAATTTTCGATCGGCAATAACAAGCTGTTGACGGTGTGAAGAAAAATCCATAAAACCTACTTAATCAAATATATCATTGTGTTAAACCGCATTTTGGCGCCCATTTTGACGATATAGCGCTATGCTTAACCTGTGTTGACTGATCTTTGCGAGTATTTCGTGATTAGGGCTGAGCGATACGCAGCACGTATTCATCTATTAGACTGTCTAATCGGGCGAGCACTGCACCTTTTAGCAACATATCACTGTTTTCTAACAGGATTGCCAGTTCGGCACGATCGAATTGTGGCAACAATAACTGCGCTACAGGGAAATAGCTGATGTGCCAAGGCTCAGGACTTACCGCACTTTGTCCCTGCTGAAACGGGAAGTAAAAGCCAAAATCATGGGCATTTTCTACCAGCCAAGCATGCAATTTAGCGCAGGGACCACCCTGAACATATTCAGCTTCAACAAGGCGCAGGGCTTTAACATCAATTTGAGCCGCATCGAACACATCGAGATCGGTACCCCAATGGTGGCGTGAAGCGCCGGGCAACGCCGACCAGAGCAAAATCAAGTCAACTATGGCATCGTCACTTAAGCCCTGAATATTGACTGGTAACTCATTGGCATCCAATACCGCGCGTTTACCGCTAGCCTTGGCATTCCAAATTGCCAGTTGCCGTTCAAAGGGACGATGAGCCGAGCAAATAGCGAGTTTTATGCCCGCATCTTCAGCTTTTGCCGCCATAGACTTAAAGGCGATAGCTGTGTTCTCCTCTAACCCAAAGCTATGATAACCAAGGTGATACGGGCTTAAATAATCCACTAATTCAGGGGCGCTTAAGCCGTAAAGCTTTGCGGTTTCGGGACGGATCTTAAGGTGTGCTAACACAGTAATTGTTCCAAAATGACTTCATAACACAGGGCTAACTGCTCAAGGTCGTCCACTTTAACGCATTCATTCACTTTATGAATGGTGGCGTTGACAGGGCCAAGCTCTAACACTTTGGCGCCCGTTGGTGCGATAAAGCGACCGTCTGATGTGCCGCCTGTGGTTTGCGGATCGGTTTCATAACCTGTGACTTGGCGGATCGCGATACGGGTTGCATCTAATAACGGGCCATCACCGGTTAAAAATGGTAGTCCATTGAAAATCCAGCTGATATCGTAGTCTAGCTCATAGGCTTTCAATAGAGTTTCAACTCGCTCAATCAAGATTTCGGCGGTCACTTCGGTGGAGTAACGGAAGTTAAACATCACTTCCAGTGCACCAGGGATCACATTTGATGCACCTGTGCCGCCATTAATATTGGCGATTTGGAAGCTGGTGGGCGGAAAGAACTCATTGCCATTATCCCAGTGCATCTGACTTAGCTCGGCTAAGAAAGGTGCGGCTTTGTGGATTGGATTATCGGCAAGGTGTGGATAGGCCACGTGGCCTTGAATGCCTTTCACGGTTAAGTTGCCAGTTAAGCTGCCGCGGCGACCATTTTTGACCACATCGCCCAGCTTTAGGGTTGATGAGGGTTCGCCGACTAATGCCCAAGTGATCTTCTCGTTGCGCGCTTCTAAGGTATCAATGACTCGCGTCGTGCCGTTGATGAATGGACCTTCTTCATCGCTGGTGATCAAAAAGGCGATAGAGCCACGATGATTGGGGTGTTTAGCCACAAAACGTTCGGTGGCAATCACCATAGCAGCGAGTGAGCCTTTCATGTCCGCTGCGCCGCGGCCATATAAGTAGCCATCAATGATGGTGGGCACAAAAGGTGGCGTGTGCCAGCGACTCACATCGCCCGTTGGCACAACGTCTGTGTGACCCGCAAAACAAAAAACGGGACCTACATTACCACGGCGAGCCCACATATTGGTGGTGTCTTCAAATACCATAGGTTCGATATTAAAGCCGATGGCGCTGAGTCTTTCAGCCATTAAGGTTTGGCAGCCTTCATCAAGCGGTGTCACCGAAGGGCGGGCGATCAGCGCTTTTGTCAGTTCTGTAACGGGATAATTGTCGGCAAGCATCATACTGAGAATACTCTTTTATAGGCGGCTTCATCAAAACCAATCAGCACTTGTTCACCGACGACTAAGACGGGGCGTTTGATCAGTGTCGGTTGCGTCAGCATAAGTTGAATGGCTTTGGTTTGATCGATATCGGTTTTATCTGCGTCACTGAGCGCACGAAAGCTCGTGCTGCGCTTATTGAATACGGTTTCCCAGCCTGAGGTGTTACACCAGAATTCGAGGTCTTCTTGACGTAGGCCGTCATCTCTAAAATCATGGAAATGAACTGGAAGTTGATGATTTTCAATCCATTTACGTGCTTTACGCACTGTATCGCAATTCTTAATACCGTAGAGGGTCAAAATGATGCTCCAGTGTGGATGGACGCTTGGCTTGCAAGCATTGATTTTGCTGGCATTGTGGCATTGTGCGTCGCATGTCACAAGTGGGATGTGTTGCCGATATCTGGTGATTAATAAAACGTTAATTTTCTAGAGATAATAATCGCTGGTGACTTGCTTTGGTTTAACTTTTTAACACTTGTCTAACTTAAGTGCCTTGTATATATTGTTTTTTCATTAAAATCAGTTTGATTTAAGCATTGAAGTCAATGCGCTTTTAAAGGATTAAGATGCACAGCGATGTTTCATTGCAGCGATTTAAGCAATTTCCGCGCTTGATGTGGATATTTTTGTTTGGGTCTTTTATCACCCGTGGCAGTTATTACATGGTGTGGCCATTCTTAGCCGTTATTTTATATGAGAAATTTGCGCTAAGTGCCACTGAGGTCGGCATGGTCTTGTCCAGCGCCGCGATTATTTCGGTATTTACGAGCTTTGTTGGTAGCTCATTGTCCGACAGAATCGGTCGTCATAAGCTGATGTACCTGACGGGCATTCTCTATATCATCTCGTTTTCGTTATTGGCTGAAGCCAATTCTGTCGAGGGGTATGTGGTCGTGATGACCCTGTGCTCTATGGCCACTTCACTGTGGCGACCGCTGACATCCGCCGCTATTGGCGACATTATTGCCGATCCTAAGACACGCGAATTGGCGATGCAGTCGCTGTATTTTATCGTCAACGTTGGCTGCGCCGTTGGCCCTATGCTGGGGGTATGGCTTGGTCTTACGGGCAAGCAATCCAGTTTCTACCTTACTGCAGTGGCCTTTGCCGTATTGTTGGCCTTGTTATATTGGGGATTTAACCACCAAACCCGTCAGGAACCTGCTATGGCGACTGGCGCCTCATCGAGTGACAATTTAAGTGGCGATACGAGTGGCAGTGAAAGTGACTTTGTAAATGACATGACAAGTGATGGTGTTAATCGTGGTGTGAATGGCTTATCGACTGATGCAGAGGCGAGCACGAAAAAAGCGGCAGTCGTGAGCCGTAAGCAAATTATCGCCATTCTATTGCAAGATAAACTGCTGCAATGTTTAATTTTTGCCAATATTTTGTGTATGTTCATTTATGCCCAAATGGACAGTTCGTTGATCCAATATCTTACTCGCGCAGGTGCGCCTGATTTGCTGGCGTTAATTTCTGGCATGATTTTCACCAATGCTATGGTGATTATCTCCACCCAATTTTTGCTATTGAAACTCATGGCCCGTTTTCCGCTCGTCAAACGGATTCAAATCGGATTGCTATTACTGATCGGCTCACAAATCTGGCTGGCATTTAATCCGCTGGATCTATTTTGGGGCTGGATTGGTGCGATTGTGGTGATGAGCGTCGCCGAGACTATTTTGTTCCCCACTATGAATGTGCATATCGACCGCTTAGCCCCTGATCATCTTCGCGGCGCCTACTTTGGGGCTGCTTCATTCTATGACTTAGGATTTGCGCTCGCGCCCCTTGGAGGTGGCATCATATTGGATCATTTTGGCGGTCAGTGGCTGTTTTTGACAGGCGCTTTACTCTCGGTATTGGTGATTTATCTGTACAGTATTTTAGATAAATTGCCGCGCCCCGATTTTGCCATGTTCAAAGTAGATTAGTTTACTAGAGTCCTGTAGCCGTTATTCGCAGGGAACGTGATGCTTAGCGTGAGAATGGTCGAAATAGATTCTCTCAAGCCTGTGTATCGGTGCAGGTTGGCGAATTCAAATACCGTGTATAGGCTTGGTTTTCAAAACTTAAAAGGCTGGCTCATGATGGTGAGTCAGCCTTTTATTATTCAGAAAACAATCGATAAACGATTTATTCGAAATGGTTAAATTAGAGCTGTACCGTAAAGATCACGTCTTTGCCTGCGGTGACACTGCCTTGGGCTTTGTCGAGGTATTTGACATCTTCCATGTTCGCCAGCACGACAGGAGTGAGTAGGCTGTCGACTTGATCTTTTAGATAATCAATATCGAATGACAGAATCGGATCGCCGACTTTCACTTCTTGACCTTCCTGGGCTAAACGTTTAAACCCTTTACCTCTCAGCTCGACTGTACCTACACCAAAGTGAACAAATAGCTCTAAACCTTGGGGAGACTCAATACTGAATGCATGATTTGTCTCAAAAATTTTACCTATGGTGCCGTCGATAGGCGCCAGAATTAATTCGCCTTTGGGAGCGATAGCGATGCCATCACCGACAATCTTTTCAGCAAAAACCACGTCGGGGACTTTTTCAATGGCGACGATATCCCCGGAAACGGGGGCATATACCATGATACCGCCAGCTAATTGAGTCTGGCCCGATACCAAGCGCCTTATTCGGCTTAAAAATCCCATAATCTAGAGCCTCTTTTGCTTGTTTTTGTCATTGTTTTTGTTCTGTAACGCAGCATAACGAATAAATGTCTCTATTTATAGCTTGTTATACACTGTTGTAAGCTTGCAATTCTATCTTGTTGTAATGCTGTGTGCGCTAATGCTGAAAATTGTGTGATGCTGCCTTGGCAAATGGCCGCTTTCACTTCTAAGAGTGAGCTTAAGTTAACACTGAGTTCGTCCAATCCCATGCCGATTAACAGTGGCGCAATTTGCGGTGAACTGGCGAGTTCACCGCACAGAGAAACTTTAACATTAGCGGCCTTAGCTTGGGTTATTGTCATGTTAATTAAGGCTAAAATGGCAGGCGAAAGGGACGGATAGTCACGGGTAAGCTGCGGGTTTGTCCTATCGGCTGCCATTGCATATTGGGTCAAATCGTTGGTACCAATGCTGACAAAATCGAGTCTGGGCAGCATAGCGTTGAGGTTGAATACCGCAGCAGGGGTTTCGACAACGATACCGTAGCTAAGTTCGCCATAGCCTTTCTCTTCTTCTTCCAAGGCATCTTGGCACTGGGCAATGAGTGCAAACACCTCGTCCAATTCTTCGACTTGATTGACCATAGGGAACATCAAACGGATCGGGCCATGGTTAGCGGCACGCAGAATGGCCCTCAATTGGGTTTTAAATAATTCTGGGTGCGCCAAGGTGTAGCGAATGCCGCGAAGACCCAAGGCGGGATTATCTTCAATTTCTTGGCATAAACAGGGGAGTTCTTTGTCTGCACCTATATCTAAGGTACGGATGGTAAAGGTTTTACCGCCTAGGGCGTGCAATGCATCGCAATATAAGCTGTATTGGGCTTTTTCATCGGGCAGGGTGGCGACGTTCATCAACATAAATTCGGTGCGAAACAAACCTATTCCATCGGCGCCGACATCGCTGACATGGGTGATGTCGTTGAGATTACCCACGTTTGCCATGAGTCCCACGGTATGACCGTCTTGGGTTTGCGCTGGGACATCCTTGTAAGTTTGAAGTGCTGCGCGCCTTGCTTGTTCATGGTGAAAGGTGACTGTGAGTCTTGCCTGTTGGTCTGGATTGGGATTGACACAAAGTTCACCCGCGAGCGCATCGAGCACTAAGGGCGTACCGTTGGGAATAGAGTCTGCGTCGAACTGACAACTTAAGATGGCTGGAATGCCGGCTGCTCTGGCTAAAATGGCCGTATGGCTCGTTAAACCGCCCGTTTTCAGTACAATACCGCAAAGGTTTTCCCGCGGCAGTAGGGCAAATTCGGCGGGGGTCAAATCCTGCGCTAATAAGATAGTGGGTCTATCGAGTTTTTCGAGCCCTTGAGCTAAATGGCCGTTTATCGCCGCGACGACTCTTTGGCCTAAACAGCGCACATCTTGGGCTCTATTGGCTAAATAGGGATCATCTAAGGATTGTAACTCATTGGCCTGATGGGCAAAAATACGTTCAACCGCCACACTTGCCGACAATTGTAAGGTGCGAATAGCATCGTTCACTTGCTCGATTAATTCATCGTCTTCTAATAACAATAAGTCGGCTTCGATCAACTGATAATTTTCGGAGTCGCTGTCGAGTGCAGCTTGGCTGTGGGTCAGTTGTGCCTGTAGTTCTTGCAAGGCTTTGGCAAATTTACCCTGTTGTTGAGGGATTTTAGACAGGGGAATAGGGCGATAATCGAGGTGGTGTTCGGTGTGGTGCAGGTGAAGAGCCTGTCCAAAGGCAATTCCCGATGACACTATAATCCCCGTTATTGACATATCCCTTCCTAAATTAACCACTGAACTGAGTGTCCGTTAGCGATAGCGAGTCTAGTTGAGTGACGCTAAGCTTGTAAAGCGTTTGTATGTAAAGCATTAGCATGTCAAGACGGTCGAGGCGAGTTTTTTGCGTGTTGGTTAAACCTGCAGATAAATGCACTTTAGCGTAAGAAAAGGCTTAGCTTAGGGTAATGAGCAGCTCAGATACTTTCTCAACCGCGGCCTGTGCCTGTTCACCTTCAGCAAACACTCTTACCGTGACGCCAGAATATAAGCCTAAGGTTTGTAGCTTAAACAGACTCTTAGCACTGGCTTGCTTACCATTACATTCGACCATGACATCACAGTCAAAGGTTTTGGCTTCTTTAACCAGTAAGGCTGCTGGACGGGTGTGAATGCCATGTTTGGCGGTAATGGTGACTGTTTTTTCGTACATAGTAGATGAGCTCATATTTAAAGGGGTATTACATTTCGTCTTTCGATTCTATGATGTGATAGCCCTGTTTTTTCAAGGCGGCGATGGCACTTTTGAGGCGATTATTTTTTACTAAAATATAATCGGTATCAAAGGTCGAAATCGCAAAAATACTGATTTGTTCGTCCGCTAAGGTGCCAGACACTTTAGATAAAATGCCTGTCATCGAAAATCCCAGTGGCCCGAGTACTTCAAAGCAACACCAGCCCGGTTCTTGCTCTAAGCTGTCGAGTTCCATTTCACTGGAAACGACTAAAGATAAACCTTCTTGGGTCTTACCAATGAAATACATGTCCTGTGCAAAAACCTCACTGGGCAATACGGCATTCGGGCTAAAGCTATGAATTGTGTACTGTTCAGGGTGAACGGCTAAGGTCATTCGCATGGCAGTGTCTCGGTTGGATTTTTAAGGCTAAAGCATACCGCATATCAAACGTTAGCGTGACAGAGAATTTGTGGTTAATGGGATTTTGTCGTTGAAATTCATTGTTGGTGAGATAGTGGCTAACAAGCGTTACCAGAAGGTTTACCCAAAGAAAAGGGCGCCCTATGGCGCCCCAATCGACAAGTCATGCCGTTCTCATACACTTTAGTTAGATTTTAAACTGGCCTAAGGTGCGGGACATGTCCTGGCTAATGTCTTGCAGTGACTGAGCTGCATGACTATTACTTTCGTTAGCTTTTACTGAGACTTCGGTTAATTCCGAAATATTACAAATATTTCGATTAATTTCTTCGGTCACCAATGATTGCTCTTCAGTGGCGCTGGCTAATTGTGTGTTCATGTCACTGATATGGGCAATCAATTGCAGAATCGCCGCCATGGCTTTACCCGCTTCGTGGGCTTGAGCCTGCAGCTCATCGGATTGCAGTTGAGTTTGATTGTTGCTCTTCATCACAGAGCCTACACCGGATTGGATCTCGCTAATGATTTTTTGGATCTCATTGGTCGAGTCTTGGGTGCGAGTAGCAAGGGCGCGGACTTCATCGGCAACCACGGCAAAACCACGGCCGTGGGTCCCTGCTCGAGCAGCTTCAATGGCGGCATTGAGGGCGAGCAAGTTGGTCTGCTCGGCAATGCTGCGGATCACATCGAGAATGCTACCGATTTGCTGTGAGGCGACGCCCAGCTTTTGGGTGATGACTTCAGAGGCTTTTAATTCTGCCACCAGTTTTTCTGTGTTGCTGACTGTGTTGTCGATCACGACTTGGCTTTGCTGCGCTTGTTCTTTTACGCTGTTCGCCGCATCGGCCGCTTGCTGGGTGTTGCTCGCCATTTCATGGGTGGTCGACAGCATTTGATTGACGGCTGTGGCGACGCTGCCAGTTTCTCTGTGGATATGTTCAGCACTCTGATTGGACTCTTCAACTGCAATCAAAAGCTGTTTTGCATCTTTATCTAATGCTTGGCCTAAAGGTTGTAAATGGCCGACCATGTCGCCAATTTTTTGGGCGAACATGTTGAAGGCGCGGGCGAGATGGGCAATCTCATCTTTACCTTGAGCATTAATGCGCTGACTTAAGTCGCCTTCGCCTTGGGCAATATCTTCAAGGGCATCAATAGCATCATTTAATGGTGAGGTGATGGAATGGTTAAGCACAAGGAAGAAGGCAAAAATCGGCACTGAAATCAAAAACATGATAATCAGATAGTCGATAATGACTGACTTTAAGCTAGCTTTGACATCGCTAAGATAAGCGCCAGTGATGACTGTCCAGCCCCATTGTGGGTAGTAACGGGCTTCAGCAAGCTTGTCTTCTATCGCGCGGGTCATAGGATCGGCGATAGGGTATTCGAGGGTTGTTTTCGATTTAGCACGCGCTAATGGCAGCATAGTGGCTAAGGGATTTGTGCCATTAGGTAACTTGAAGGTTAATGCTGAGGTGCCAATAAGATTTGCGCTATCCCCGTGGGCAAGAATTTGATTATTATCATCAATAACAATGAAGTAGCCTGAACCTGAATAGCGAGTTTGATTGATTAAATCCGCGGCGATTTGTTTAGCTTCTGCTTCGCTAAACTTACCTTTGAGCGCATCCTGACGGTGCACATCTATCACGCTTAACATGCTGGCGAGCTGACCGTCTATCTGCAACCATTTCTGCTCAATTAAATTACTGTACTGCTCTTTAATTGAAAAACTGGCAAAACACACAGTCCCTATCGCGGCCATAAGGAGCATCATCATTAAGCGTTGCAAAATGGTAAACCGGCGCAAAAACGTGATCATTTGGATTCCTTAAGGGCTTATTATTGTGCATCAATATACCTGCGAATCAATCTCAATTGAATCGTCTGTGACATAAATTAAGTAAAAGCCGTTATAAAATATGAGTTTCTTTGATCTAAAGCAGGGAATAGTGATAGGGAACTTTAATCTGTTGCATTATGGGGCATGTTCTTATTAAGTTAGGCCGTTTTATAAGTCGCTTTATGTTGAAGGTTTTATCTGATCTATTAAATATCAATAAGTTAGCATTATGTTAATTTTGCCATCTTGCTATATTAGGCTAATCAATTGTTTTAATTTTGATTTTTTACGCTTTTACGCGCAAGATTAATTCATTATTCAGTTTGAGAATCGATTATGACCACAAATACTATCGTAACGTCAGATGATATTTTACTGAAGTTATGCCACTCAGTCGCCCACGTCCTTTCTAGCACCAGTGCCAGCAATGTTACCCATGCGGGTATGGTACAAAGTATTGCGCGTACTCGTCTTAAACCTGATCTCGGTTGTTTCTCGATTTTCGACGGTGGTTTTTCAGGCCTAGTGGTGATCAACTTTTCCGCCTCTGCAGCGATTGAAATCTACCGTCGCTACATGCTGAACATGGGCATGCCTGAGTCTGAGCTCGCGTTTTCACATACGTCAGATGAAGTGAGTAATGTGATGGGCGAACTGATGAACCAAATTCTAGGGGATTTTATTAATAAAATTTCTAAAGAATTGCAAACGTCAATCAGCCAAAGCCAGCCAAAAATGTTGACGATTAATAAAGAGTTAACCATATCAATCGACGCTAACTTAGACGATGCGGTTGCCCGTAGAGTGTCGTTTAGGACTGAAAATAACCATATTTTTTACCTCGAGTTTGCCATGGACAAAACCGAATTCATTCGCTTAGATGAATTTGTCTACGATGAAGAATTCGATCCCGATAGTCTGTTAGAGCAGCACAGTTCGATTGGGGGAAATAACGACTCAAATTCGAATGTTTCGCCTTGGGTTAAGATGGCCGATAAACCCGCTATTGCGACTCGTGCCATTGATAATGAAGCCGATGATTTACTCGATCAGCTCGGCATTTAACCAGAGTCTCTAATGTAAGACGGATGTTAACGCATTCGTCTATACAAGTGGGTGGAACTGTTTTAGTATCGACGCAAAATAATAATTAAGGTTAAATCCTCTTTATGGCATCGAAAGCGACCTCGATTGATATTGCTTATCGTGCTGGCGTATCCCAGTCAACGGTTTCCCGTGCCCTTAGAAACAGCCCGTTAGTCAATTTAGAAACTCGCCAACGTATTCAAACCATTGCCAAAGAGCTGAATTATAAGGTCGATAAAAATGCCAGCAATCTTCGTACCCAAAATAGCCATACCTTAGCGCTGTTATTGTGTGAAGACCCCACCAACGATGACTCGTTAATCAATCCTTTTTTCCTTTCTATGCTTGGCTCCATTACCCGAGCAACGGCGCAGCAAGGTTATGATTTATTGGTTTCTTTTCAGCAATTGTCCAGCGATTGGCACGCCGATTATGAAGACAGTAATAAAGCTGACGGCATTATCCTGCTTGGTTACGGCGATTACATGGACTACGAGCAAAAGCTGGAGCGATTGCTCGCGCAGAATACTCACTTTGTGATCTGGGGCGCTGAGCATAACAATAAGTCAGTACTTTCCATTGGTTGTGATAATCATCAAGGCGGCTTGATTGCAACAGAGCACTTGATTTCCCTTGGTCGTAAAGCGTTTGCCTTTTTAGGCGATGCATCGAGCCACAGCCCCGAGTTTAGGGACAGATATTTAGGCCATGTGAAAGCGCTGCAAATGGCGAATATTGCTGTCGATCGCACTAATCAAGTGTCGGCAATTAGCACTGAAAGTGCTGGTTACGATGCGGCTATGGCATTGATGGCCAAAGGCGCACAGTTTGATGCTATTTTTGCTGCTAGCGATCTGATTGCCATTGGCGCGATTCGTGCGCTGAAAGAGAAGGGCATTTCAGTCCCAGAACAAGTTGCAGTGGTGGGATATGATGATATTCCAGTGGCGAGTTTTGCCAATCCGCCATTAACGACCATTAAGCAGAACACCCAATTAGCCGGTGAAATTTTAGTCGACAGTGTACTCAAACTTATCCGCGGACAAGAGGTGAGTGCGCAGCTTATTCCGACGACCTTAGTGGTTCGCAGTTCCTGCGGCATTGATAGTGCGCCGCTTAAGCCGTTATAGACAGGCCGTTATTGCTAGGAGCTTGCTGTTTTTTGCTGGCAAGTCGTTGAGCACTTAATTTGCTTATTGAAACATCGCCGATAATCCTTGGATTTATCGGCTTTTTGCTTTTGGGGATCACTTAACCGCATATTGACGTAAAAACTTCGGCACATCTGCTTTGGTTTTCTTGGCGATTTTTTGCAGTAACTCGAAGGTGGGAGCATTGAGACCGAACTCTTGCTGAAGGTCTGCCAGCATTGCCAGCCACAAATGGCCAGTCATTTCGGCATCGGCTAAGGCGCGGTGAAAAGTGCCATCGCTTGGTAACTGTTTATAGCGCACTAAAGTACCTAGCTGATGATTCGGTGCCGCTTGATATAAACGTCTTGCCACTAGCAAGGAGCAACCAAATTGCCCTCGATAGCGATGGCGAATTTGGGCAAATTCCGCGTCTAAAAAGCGCTGATCAAATGCCGCATTGTGGGCGACTAAGTTATGATCGGCGATAAAGTCGGCAAAACGCGCCATCACTTCATTGCAGGGCGCTGCATCCCTGAGCATTTGATTGCTGATCCCTGTGTAGTCCTCAATAAAACGACTTATTCTAAATCCTGGGTTCATCAACTCTGAAAATCTTTGGGTGATCACGCCGTTTTCAATCAGCACAGCTCCGATTTCAATCGCGCGGTCCCCTTGATTAGGCGATAGCCCTGTGGTTTCAAAGTCGAGCACGACCAAAGTGTTAGCTGCAGATGTAGGCATAGATCTTATGTGGACTCTATAAATGATGTGTCAGCATTGCCGTCTTTGACAGTGCAACGCTTTTAGATAAGCCGATTGTAATTCAATACGTTAGTAAATTCACTATCACATTGACGCTGATAAAAGACTTAATGCTTTGTTGATCCGGTCGAGCTTTCTTGGTTTCGCTTCCTGTTAGCATTTACCTCTATGAATAACAGTTTGGTTTGTGAGCGACCCATGCAACTCGATATTAATGGCTTAACACCCGCGCAATTTTTAGCAGAATATTGGCAGAAAAAACCTTTGGTTATCCGCCAAGGATTCAAACATTTTCAAGATTTAATCTCGCCCGAAGAGTTAGCCGGCTTAGCCATGGATGAGCTGGTGGAATCTCGGCGAGTGTACCAACAGGCGGGGCAATGGCAGGCTGAATTTGGCCCTTTTGATTCCTACGATCATCTCGGTGAACGGGATTGGACTTTGATCGTGCAAGCCTTGAACAACTGGGTGCCCGATGCAGAAGCCCTGATCCAATGTTTTGATTTTATTCCGCGCTGGCGTTTAGATGATGTGATGGTGAGTTTTGCCACTCCTGGCGGTGGCGTGGGGCCGCATATCGATCTGTATGATGTGTTTATTTGCCAAGGTTCGGGACGTCGCCGCTGGCGCGTAGGCGATCTGGGGCCGCACAAAGAGTTTGCCGCGCATCCCGCTTTGCTGCACACAGAAGCTTTTGAACCGATTATCGATACTGAGTTATTGCCCGGCGACATCCTTTATATTCCCCCTGGATTCCCCCATGACGGCATAACCTTAGAACAGTCTTTAAGTTTTTCAGTAGGTTATCGTACAGCTTCCGCCAAAGATATGGTAAGTGCTTTGGCCGATCATCTGTCTGAGCAAGATTTAGGCACACAGCAGATTGAAGATCCAGACCGCGAGCTGACAACGCGCAGTGGTTGTGTTGATAATCGCGATTTAGCGAGGTTACGCACGCAACTGACTAATATGTTAACCGATGAACTGGTGAGCGAGTTTTCGGGCCGCTATTTAACTCAATCTAAATGCGCCCTCGATTTACCCGATGAGCCGTTGGACATCACGCAAGACGAAGTGCTCGCATGGCTCGATGAGCAGCCGCTTATTCGCCTCGGCGGACTGCGTTGTTTATATTTTGATATCAATGTGGGACAAGGCGTTGTCTATATTAATGGTGATAAGTATCAGCTCTCTGCCGAATTGGTCGCGGTGATCCCACTCCTGTGTGATAGTAATCAGTTAGATAAAGCCGCCTTAGCCCCCTGGTTAGCTGATACCGATTTGCTCATGCAGCTGACTGAGTGGGTGAACCTCGGTTACTGGTACTTTGAAGACCTGAGTGATGAAGAGTGTTAAGGCTGAATCAGCTCTAAAGCCCTACAGGTTTAAAAACTGAACCGTTTTTAAAGTGGCATGTCAGCGACTTACTAACATGGTAATCTTTTATCAATGGACTGATAGTAATGTCATTTGCATAGTACTGTTCAGTCATACTGAGCAATGAAAGCATTGGTCAAAGTCGAGGTCGTAACTCAACTAAATTCACTTAGTTGTGGCACGCCCTGTCATCGGAATAAAAAAGGAGGCTAATTAGCCTCCTTTTTGTGGTTTAAATCTTACTGAGTGGATTACGCAGCACGTTCCTGTGAAGTGGTTGAAACCACTTCTGGGCGCAGTTCTGCTGGGTCAAAGTCATCAACGTTGATTGATTTCATACGACCAATTTCCGCTCTTTCCAGTAATTGCACTTCGGCATCGCTTAACACACCTAAGGCTTTACCTTCTGCGGCAACTTTATCTAACCACATAAATGGTAGACGTTTACCACTGGCTTTACAGACTTTGTCATGTAGCGGTTCAGACGCGATGATGTCGAGTAGTGTTTGTTCTTGGATCCCCACAGCATTGTGCTCAGAATTAGTCCAGAACTGGCCTTTACCTAAACGGTTACGGCTTTCACACGGTGTTTGCATGATCTTAGCGACTTTATGATCTAACACATCGCTTGGGCGTTTCAGTGGACGACCGAATGGGAACATCACCACACGTAATACGCCGCCAAGGCCCATAGGGAAGTTATCCAGTAAATCGTCTAAAGAAGCTTGCAGCTTGTACAGCGCATCTTCAACTGCCCATTGTACTAATGGCAAGTCGTCGGTTTGACGGCCTTCATCTTCATAGCGTTTCAGCGTGGCTGATGCCAGATACAGTTGGCTCAGTAAGTCACCTAAACGGGCAGAGATACGTTCTTTACGTTTAAGGTTACCACCCAAGGTTGCCATGGCTAAGTCAGAGAGCAAGGCAAGGTTGGCACTGAAACGGTTCATCTGTTGATAATAACGTTTGGTTTTATCTGAATAAGGCGCGTTAGAGAAACGGCTTGATGTCAGACCTAACCAAAAGCTACGGATGAAGTTACTGGTCGCAAAACCAATGTGACCAAAGATAGCCGCATCGAAGTTAGCTAAACCTTGACCCGATTCAGTATCAAACGCTGACTCCATTTCTGCGAGTACATACGGATGGCAACGAATTGCACCTTGGCCGTAGATGATCATAGAACGGGTAAGGATGTTTGCACCTTCAACAGTAATTGCGATAGGCGCAGCTTGGTAGCCACGGCCTAAATAGTTATTGGGGCCAAGACACACGCCTTTACCGCCGTGAATATCCATGGCATCGATAACGCATTTCTGCATTCTATCGGTCAGGTGATATTTCACAATCGCAGAGATAACCGACGGTTTTTCACCTAGGTCGATACCTGTAGTGGTCAACGTGGTTACCGCATCCATCAGATAGGCGTTACCGCCGATGCGTGCCATTGGCTCTTCGATACCTTCAAGCTTGCCGATAGGCAATTTGAACTGACGACGAATGCGAGCATAGGCCCCTGTTGCCAGCGCTGCGGTTTTCACGCCGCCAGCTGAGTTTGATGGCAGTGTGATACCACGGCCCACTGACAAACATTCCACCAGCATGCGCCAGCCTTGACCCGCCATTTTCGGGCCGCCAATGATGAAGCTTAATGGCACGAATACTTCGTTGCCGCGAGTCGGACCGTTTTGGAACATGCAGTTGAGCGGGAAGTGACGACGACCCGTTTCTACTCCTTCCACATCGGTAGGGATCAAAGCACAAGTAATGCCGAGTTCTTCTTTATCGCCAAGGAGATGCTCTGGATCGCGGAGTTTAAAGGCTAAGCCTAATACTGTCGCGACAGGGGCTAAAGTGATGTAACGCTTGTTCCAAGTCAGCTTCATCCCCAGAACTTCTTCACCTTCCCATTGGCCTTTACACACAATACCAAAGTCAGGAATCGAGCCTGCATCGCTACCGGCTTCTGGGCTGGTCAGTGCAAAACAGGGTACTTCTAAGCCTTTGGCTAAACGCGGTAAATAATGGTTTTGTTGTTCTGGCGTGCCGTAATGTTGCAGCAGCTCTCCAGGGCCTAAAGAGTTAGGTACGCCAACAGTTGAAGCCAATTCACTACTTAAGCCCGCCAGTTTTTGTAACACGCGAGATTGGGCATAAGCTGAATATTCTAAACCGCCGTATTTTTTCTTAATGATCATGGCGAAGAAACCGTGATCTTTCAGATATTGCCATACGTCGGCAGGCAGATCGGCAAGTTGATGTGACACTTGGTGTTGATTCACCATGCGGCACACTTCTTCAACAGGGCCATCGAGGAAGGCCTGTTCGTCTGCACTTAAACGCGCAACTGGGTAGTTATGGAGTTTTTTCCAGTTCGGGTTACCCGCAAACAGATCCGCTTCCCACCAAGTGGTGCCGGCTTCAATCGCTTCTTTCTCTGTTGAAGACATTTCCGGCATGATGCCGCGATATACCTTCATCAGTGGACGACTGATCACATTTTGTCTAAATGCACTGATATTTAACGGCAGCGCGATCACGAGGAAAACGATCCAAGAGATAGGGCCGACAACATCGAGTGTCCATCCTGCTGTCATCACAACAGCGGCTGTAATAGTGGCAGTGAGCAAAGATACCCGAAGGTAAGCTAGGGCTCCTAGCACTAAGATCATGGCGATGATCCAAAGTAGGGTAGTCACTGTAATTCTCCTTAAATATGACCGAGTGCCAACCACAGGTCATAGAGTGTTTTATTGATTGCGATCACAATTATAGTTTGTGGTCAGACCTGTGTCGCATAAAAGTTAAACCTAAGAGAATTTTAATACAAGTATTTTTCAAACAATTGTTTAAATTATTTGTCAGCTTTGATCATTCCACAAATGTCATCAACTAGTTACAATGCCAATAAGTAGTTTTTTTGATTGATGATAGGCGAGAAATATGTGCGAGTTACTGGCGATGAGCGCCAATGTGCCGACCGATATTGTGTTTAGTTTTACGGGATTAGCACAACGTGGTGGTGTAACCGGTCCCCACGTGGACGGCTGGGGTATTACTTTTTACGAGGGGAAAGGCAGCCGTACTTTTAAAGATGCTTGCCCGAGTAGCGAATCGCATATTGCAAAATTGATCAAATCCTACCCGATTAAAAGTGAAGTGGTGATAAGCCACATTCGTCAGGCGAATCGCGGTTGTGTGTCTTTAGAGAATACTCATCCTTTTACCCGCGAATTATGGGGACGTTATTGGACCTATGCCCATAATGGTCAATTGACGGACTATCTGCCCAAGTTTCATGTCTCGCGCTATCAACCCGTAGGCGATACCGATAGCGAACTTGCTTTCTGTTGGATTTTGGAACAAGTCGCCCAGAAGTTTGGCGGTACTAAACCTGAAGATATGTTGGCAGTTTTCCATTACGTCGCAACGTTGGCCGAGCAAATCCGTGCCTTAGGTGTGTTCAACATGATATTGAGCGATGGCGAGCATTTAATGAGCTATTGCAGTAATAACTTATGTTACATCACTCGCCGCGCGCCGTTTGGTAAAGCGAAACTTATCGATACCGATGTGGTGATTGATTTTGATAAGGAAACTACCGCCCATGATGTGGTGACTGTGATTGCGACTCGCCCGTTGACCGAAAATGAACAGTGGCGCGTTATGCAGCCGGGTAACTGGAAGCTGTTTAGATTGGGTGAGCTGTTAATCGATCTCTGATGTTATGCCGTTGAGCTAAATAATGAGGGCGAGCGGATTTACGGTTGATTTTGTTTTGTTCAGGTCACTTTATTAAAAAGTTCGAGTCAGTATCTAACATACCTTCTAGCAATCAGTGATGAACCATTAGCGATGAACATTAACCGAAACCGAACTTAGAGGTAGGCCCTAAGTTCAGTTAGATATAGTTCAGTTAGGTATACGGTTGGGTTTTATTCGATATGAGTTTGGCTTTAGTTCAGTATTGTTAAGCTAAGGCTTTGTATCATTGGGTTAAGTTTATACATCTTAACTCAACGCCTTACCGATTAACCTTCAGTCGTGCCGAGTAGTTTAGGCACTAGCGGTTTCTCTGCAATGTCTGCAGGTATGGTTTCTTGGTTCGGCACTTCATCGAAGTGATATTTAAGTAACTTAATATCGAGTTGCTTACTGCCTTTTTCAAAGTGAGTTAACCTCACGGGCAAATACGCTAAGTCAGGCGCCATCCAGAAGAAGGTTTGACGTTTTTTATTGTCACGCACGACTTCAATTTTGACTGTGTCGTAACTGCCGCTGTCGATGTTCATTCGTTCTTTACCGATCACATGAAACTTGTATTCATCGACTTCGTTGTCCTTGACCATCTTATAGTCGAGCACTTCTTTGCCTGCCATCATATCTAGCCTAAATTGCAACTGCACCATAAGAGGATCAAAGATTTTATCATCATAGGGAAACTTGCCTTTTTCATCTTTGTAACGTGTATGAATAAAGCCTTGAGCTTTGGCGAATGCGGTTTGCTCCGTGTAATTAGGCCCGACACCTTGGCGTTGTTGTAAGTAACGCAAAGGACTGAGCTGCGTATCATTTTGAGTAAATTCACTCAAGATGTGGCGCACATCGGTTAACAATAACAGGCTGAGATCGCTATCAAAACGATACTTAAACACGCCATCTTCGGCATTGGGTAGCGTGTATTTGGCTTTCCCTAATTCAATGTCTCCATAGTTGACTTGGTATTCGGCCGTCTGCGGTGTTAGCGGCGTTGGCGCTGCCATGGCAAACATACTTTGAGTGAGGACGGTAAAACTCACTAATAATGTGGGAATGGTACGCAAAGAATGCTCCTTGGGTCGCAGGTTTTCACCTTGTATCACTACAGAATGGTCGGTAGTGGTTGATAAAAAAGTGTCGAGTAGCATGCTTACTTACACAGTTTCTGGGTCAATCAGTTGAGCATAAATCAATTATCGGATCGACTGTAAGCAGGTTATAGCCGAGGACGACGTTTCTGTAAATAGAGATGTAAATAGTTTATAGATCAATATATTAAACTAAAATGGCATTGCCATGACTAAAGTCACCAGATCCGGGCGCCACTCGTATTCAGACAAACTAATTTTGCCGCAGTTCACTGTTATCCCTTCAATTCTTAATAATTCCATCTGTTCTTGAAAGAAGGTTGAATTTTTCTCGAAGGATATTTTGCCTTGACTATTGAGTACCCTATGCCAAGGGAGTGACAAATGTTCGGGAGCTGCTTTCAGCGCTTTTGACACATAACGCGCTCGTCCCGGTAATCCTGCATAATCGGCAATTTTGCCATAGCTGCTGATTTTACCCTGCGGGATCATGGCGACGATATGCCAGATTTTCGCCATAGGAGACAAGTCCACTGCTTGGGGCTGTTTTCTCGCTACACTCTGTTTATCTTGTTCAAGATATTGATACAGTGGTGATTTTTCTTTAGGAAACGATGCCATTGAATTGTTAACCCTCAGCTTAATGGTATTCACTCACAAAGAATCACGCTCAAAAACTTTTGCTTGATGAGTTCACGCTAGTGTAACGGTAAAGCATGGCTTAGCGGAAGATGAGAGGGTATTTGACGTTTAAAGGATTAAGCACTTCTCGATATTTTTATCGGCTAGCTCGATTACTAACAAAATATTTAAACTGTTTTTAGCTTAAATATTGTGTAAATGGTCAAATAGTCCATAATAGCGCCAATTTTTTTGACTCGATGAGAGAAGATAACTGGCATGGCTGTACTCGATATTCTAACTATTCCCGATGAGCGCCTTAAACGTAAAGCGCAACCTGTAAAAGATATTGAAGCTGTTCAGGGATTTATCGATGATTTAATCGAAACCATGTATCACACGGACGATGGTATAGGTTTAGCGGCAACTCAAGTCGGCAGTACAGATGCCATTATCGTGATCGATTTATCTGACGGTCGCGACCAGCCTTTAGTGCTGATTAACCCTGAGATTGTTGAAAAGTCAGGTGAATTCGTCGGTGAAGAAGGTTGTCTGTCTATCCCAGGTTATCGCGCTAAAGTGTCACGTTTTGAAAAGGTTAAAGTGACAGCCTTAGACAGAACTGGCAAGGCTATCGAAATCGAGACCGATGAGTTTTTAGCCATAGTGTTGCAGCACGAAATCGACCATTTGCATGGCAAAGTATTTATCGAACATTTATCCATGCTAAAACAACAAATCGCCCTTAAAAAAGTGCGTAAATACGCTTAACTTTTGACTTAAGTTGTATTTTAGAGAGTGGTTGTACCTATTGACTAGCCGCATTTATAGTGCGGCTTTTTTGTATTTAAAATCTAATCAAGGAAGATTAATGCTGTGATATGTGAACATAACAGCTTGTTTTTACTCTGATGAATGGATAAGGTAACCCAAAATCTACATTAGTTGTAGGTTCAGTTTTCATCATTAACAGTAAGTGTATGGATACGGTAGGGAAACAAATGAAACTTAAGGTAATAGCCTGTGGTATAGCCTCATTCGCCATGCTTTCACTGAGCGGTTGTAGTGCATTTTTTAACGGTAATACTACTGAGAAAAATGCGGTATCAAGTAGCTTAGTTGAATATTTATACCCTGATGAGAAGAGTCGCCAAGCCCAGCAGCCATCCTTACCTGTGCTGCGTTTACCTATTACCGTCGGCATCGCTTTCTTGCCTTCGTCCCATTGGCAAGCCGATGCAATTGATAGCCGAACTCAGATGGCATTACTTGATAAGGTGAAAAAATCCTTTGTTAAATATGACTATATCGATCGTATCGAAGTGATCCCAAGTACCTATCTTAAAAATGGTAAAGGTTTTGAAACCTTGCAGCAGGTTGCTCGCCTGCATGATGTTGATGTGATGGCATTGGTTTCTTACGATCAATTGATGCAAAGCCACGAGAACAAATCCGCCATTCTTTATTGGACTATCGTGGGCATGTATTTAATCCCCGGCAATGAAAATGCGATTCAAACCTTTGTTGATACAGCCGTTTTCGATATGCGTAGCCAGAAGATGTTATTTAGGGCGCCAGGCATTAATCAGTTAACTGAAAGTTCAACCGCTGTTGGTGTGACGACAACCCTAAGAGAGAAATCCTACGAGGGCTTTGATCTCGCGGTGAACGATATGATAGTCAATTTAGATGACGAGCTTGCCCGTTTTAAAACTCGGGTTAAGGAAGAGCACGTTGCCACCATTGAACATAAACAAGGTTACAGCGGCGGTGGCAGTTTATCTTTATTAATACTTTCACTATTGGGGATTTTTGCGGTGCGCCGTTTAACCATCTGCCGAGAATAGTTGAACCCATTTATCAGGGGTGAGGTGAATGAAAAGGAGTTTCAATGTTTTGGCCATTTCTATTTCGGACTTTGTATTAAGTTCTTATCACTCCTTTACCCTATGTTAAATGGGCTGATTGAAACATTAAGGACTTAAATATAATGACAGAAATTATTGATAGAATTGTTTATGAAATCGAGGATGTTGAAGAGGCGGTAAACCTTGTAAAAACTATCTCGTCAGCACATGAATTGTATGCCTTATTGGACCATTATAATTGAGATGATGGTAATGAGTTCCTATTGCAATTGCGGATCATCCATTATGCGAGTTAGCCATTGCCATAAAGCTATTTTGGCTTGCTGAAGCGATGGATTGGCTAGAAATGAATGAGTTAAATGAATTAATTCCAACAAATGATGTAATAGAACCTTATCAACAGGAACATTATGATTTCGCGGTCATGCTGACTAAGCGAATTTTAAGCGGTTATTATCAGGTAAAAACTGTTTCTCATACTGAAAAAATAACAAAGACGGCGCAATATTTTCTTAAGAAGCGTGGAGTGCCTGAGATTCTGTATCAACCTATTGTGGTATGAGTGTAGAGGTATACGAAGTTGTATTAGCCTCACCATTTATTTTGTAGCTATCTGTTCGTAAACATTTCTATAAACCCCAAATCATATCCTTACAAAATAGGGCAGTGCGATCAGGGCGATGCCGATAGCGATAAGTAACGCGAGATTGGTGACAAAATAGGGATAAATCATCAGGGTGAGGCCAACAACTAAAGGGATGGGGGCCGCTTGGCGTTTGCCATAGGTGAAAAAGCCAAGACCAAAGAGGCTAAAGACTAAACTCCATAGTAATAATGCTGGATTATCAAACATCTTGAGTTCCTAAATGGTTAGCCTAGGTAGGCTTTGACCTTATCACAGCGCCAAATTAGTCAATCGATTACTTAAACTATTGGTTAAACGGCTGCGTCGTTTTATTGAGTCTAATGCTGACTATCCCGTAGCGTAATTAAGCTTTATTCATCTTATTGCTGTGATGTTGCCTTATTTCACTCGTGCTATAGCTCATATAACTCTAAGGGTAAGCCGTCGGGATCGCTAAAGAAGGTGAATTTTCTGCCTGTGTATTCGTCAATGCGGACGGGTTCAACGGTAATGTGATGGCTATGAAGATGTTCGATGGCGGTTTCAATCGATGCTACGCGAAAGGCGAGATGCCTAAGTCCACAGGCTTCGGGATAGCTTGGTCGTTTGGGTGGATTATCGAATGAAAATAACTCAATTTGACTCTTATCGGCCAGTTGCAAATCAAGTTTATAGGAATTACGTGCTTCCCGGAAATGCTCTGCAAGCACGGTAAGGCCAAGAATGGTTACATAAAAGTGTTTGGACTTTTGATAGTCGCTGCAAATAATCGCTGCATGGTGAATGCCGAGTAACATCGCTTTCCTTTGTGATTTTTAATGGTTGATCAAATAAGATAGAAAGGTTTGAGAGTATAACGGTTAGAAAAAGATAGCGTCACAGTTTAGCGTGACGCTATCGGTCGATTTCACTTTTTAGCTCACCTTGGCTTTTGCTCGTTTAATCTTCCAGCTCGAATATGGCCGAAGACAGCGGCACAAGTTGCATCTGAATTTGTCCTTCCCCTTGTTTGACAACCAACTGCGCTTTATTGTCTTCCAGCAAATCCTTAAGTGGATAGGTCCCATCCGTTAACTGCCATTGGTCGATAAGTGGCTTTGGCAGCTTAAGGGATAATGGCTTTGCTTGAGTTTGATTAAAGTTATTCACAATAATCAGTTTTTGGCCCGTTTTATTGGTCGTATTTTCCTCAAAGCGCACAAAGGCAAAAGTGCTGTCATCATAACCCGTTGTATTGCTATGAGTATCCGTTGTATTGCTATGAGTATCCGTTGTATTGCTATGAGTATCCGTTGTGGCGGTTTGTGCACTGCGGTTGCCGGCATCGAGCGAGTAATATTCTCCTAAGAGCGCAGGTACATTTTTACCTGTGCTTAGGTTCAGTAATTTTTGATAATAAGCCCGTAAAGTGACTTCCTTTACGGTTGATTGTCCACCATCAAACTTGCCATTGTTCATCCAGCGCTGATGGGCGGGGACGCCAACATAGTCAAAAATACTGGTGCGTGATGCATGACCAAAACCTGGATTGTCGATGGCAGCTTCTCCCACTTCTTGGCCAAAATACACTAACGTCGGTGAAGTACCTATCGTTGCCGACACCACCATAGCGGGCAGGGCATAGTGTGGATTTACGGCTTGGGTCTCTAGGAAGCTATTCGTTGGTTTATTTGTTTGTAGCGATGCTAAAAATGCCGCATTACCAATACGTTGCTCATCGTGGTTTTCTAAAAAGTGCAGCATGTGTGATTCAATATCCTGCACTTTTGCCTGATCCACCGCGATATTAGCTGTGCTGGTTTTACTCGCCATTACGGCTTTTAGGGTGTCGTAAACATCGACCTTATCGTACAGATAATCCATTTTGCCAAGCTGGATATAATCTCGGTACAACTTAGGGTTATAGACCTCGGCCAAGATAAAGGCATCGGGATTAGTGTGTTTTATCTGGCTGTTGAGGTAACTCCAAAACTCCACTGGCACCATTTCGGCCATATCATATCGAAACCCATCGACTCCTTTTGCAAGCCAATATTGGGCAATCTGATTGAATTTAATCCAAGAGCTTGGGATCTCGGCTAAATGTTGTTGCCAGAAAGCGTAATGCTGCGCTTCAGTAAAAGTGGCGAATTTGGCTGGCAGGCGAGGGAAGTCATAGGTGCCATCGGGGCGCACGCCGTAATTAATCTTAACTGTCTCGTACCAATCATTAGCATCGGGCTTGGCTAATCGTGAGCCATTGCCGGTCCACTTTGCGGGAAATTCGTCGAATTTACCGTCACTTAAGGGATGAGTTTCTCCGCCCAGCGGTTTAAGCTCTGCGGGTAAGCTTGGCACCTCAAACGCATGCGCTTGTCCTTTCGTTCCCTTCACACTGTTATCAACGACGTAATAGAAGTTGTTGTTTTTGCTGTACTCCAGACTGGTATCATCATCTTCGCCAAAATCGTGCACGCCTTGGGGTTTACTGACGGATTGATAATGGCGCGCCACATGGTTTGGCACAATATCGATAATCACTTTTAAGCCGTGCTGATGGGTACGGGCAATGAGCGCCTCGAACTCGGCTAAACGGTTGGCAGGATTGACCGCCAGATCTGGGTTGACGTTGTAGTAATCTTTGACTGCGTAGGGTGATCCTGCGCGGCCTTTTACCACATCGGGATCATCCGCGCTTACGCCAATCTCACTGTAATCACCAATCAAGGCATGGTGCGGAACGCCCGTGTACCACACATGGGTGACGCCTAGGTCCTTGATGCTATTGAGTGCAACATCGTCGATATCATTAAATTTGCCGACACCGTTGTCGGCAATCGTGCCCCAAGGTTTGTTGGTTGGATTTTTATTGCCATAAAGGCGAGTAAAGATTTGATACACCACAGGTTTAAGCGTCATAACCTCACTCTCAGACTTTGGCAGTAACTCATTATCAAGATCAAGCGCCTGCGCCGATGTATTTGCATTGGTCGAGACGCTAAAAAGCGAGGCAGTTAATAAAGAGGCGCTGAAAAGAGCGTTTAAACATAAGCTGAGTGATGACTGTCGGCGCTGCTGGGCTTTCGCTGCTTTGGTTATAAGTAAAGCCACTATGGGAAATTTAGCCGCTTGTTGGCTCTGAGTCACTCGGGAATAGATAGGCGATAAAAAGCTCAAGACTGAATTCCTTTTAGGGTTGAGTTTTTGATTGGGTGAGTTGTTTGAGCCTGAGTTAAATCGCTAGCTGAGTAACTCATATGATTAGAGGTTTGACGGCTAGGTAAGCCAGTATTTAGCTGCGGTCTGGCTTTAAGCTCAAGGATAGTGACACCTGCATGGGGCAATGTTATCGCTTGATTGAGTGAAACGGTTTTGCCACTGATGATGTCAGTAGCGTCGCCGCTATCGCCAAGTACACTGGCAAAGCGGTTTACATCTAGCGTGACTGCTTTGTCATTTTTATTGTAAATCACCATGACTTTATCGGCTAAGGGCTGAGTGCAGGCATTGTGTTGGGTTTGAGAATTGTGTTGAGTTAGTGACTTAAGTGCTTCGGCTTTCTGTTCAGCTGATAATGGGTCATTCAATAAGCAACGAAATTGCACATAGATGCCATCCTGCGGCACAAAGTGCAGTAAATCACCTGATTGCAGCGCAGGGGATTGTTTACGGTAATTCAGTAGGGTACGGATAAATTGCTGTGCTTGTCGCTGGGGTTCACTCAGCCCTTGGCTGGTAAAGGCATTCGTGGCACTGTTGGCAAAACCACCGGGAAAATCACTGCGCACAACGCCATCGTGACGGCCTTCTGTCGGGCTGGTCATTAACACTTCTGTACCGTAGAACAGTTGCGGAATGCGTTTGGCGGTCAGCACATAGGTGAGGGCCATCTTGTATAAGTCTATATTTTCTTTCACTAAACTGAAGATACGATTGGTGTCGTGATTGCCTTCAAATAGCACTAGCTTACTAGGTTCTGCATACACAACATCGTTGGCTAACATCTCGTAAAGCTTGATAAAACCCGTATCCCAGCTTTCTGGCTCATTAAGGCTGGCAATCAATTTTTCATATAGCGGGAAGTCCATCAAACTGGGTAAATCTGAGGTATAGCCATCGGCATTGATTTTGCCCTTTTGCCAATAGGACACTGTGATGGGGTTTGCGGTCCATTCTTCGCCAACAATATTAAAATTTGGGTACTCAGCCATTACGGCCTTAGACCATTTAGCGAGAAACCCTTTGTCGGCGTAGGAGTAAGTATCTTCACGTATCCCCGAAAGTCCGGCGTACTCGACCCACCAAATACTGTTTTGGATAAGATAGGTTGCCAGTTTTGGATTGCTTTGATTTAGATCTGGCATAGTGTCGGTAAACCAGCCGTCGACAAAATCAATATGATCTTGCGCTGCCGCGTAGGGATCTTGCACTGTCGTGCGCCTATGGCTGGTGAAACCGGGGCTGGTAACGCTGGATTTAATAGCACTGGATTTAGTATCGGCAGACTGCATCAAGTCAGGCTTGGATTTGCGATTATGTAGCTGCGTTTTTGTGGCATCGTTCAGCCAGTCTTGGCTAGGTAAATCGTTGAGCCACCAATGGTTAGAGCCGATATGATTCACCACAACATCTTTAATCACCCCTAGGCCAAGCTTGTTAGCCTTAGCGACTAAGGCTTTATAATCTTCGTTGCTGCCAAAGCGGGGATCGACGCGGTATAAATTGGTAATTGAGTAACCGTGGTATGAATACTGGGCTTGATTATTCTCAAGCAGCGGATTGATCCATAACTGAGTCACGCCAAGTTTTGCCAGATATGCTAAGTGCTGGCTGATCCCTGCTATATCGCCGCCATGGCGAGCATCGTGATAATAGGGGGTGCTGGGATTGCTAGGAGAGTTAGCCGCGACAGGCTCTAGCATATCGGCCTGATTGTCATTACTGGTGTCGCCATTGGCGAATCGGTCCGGCGTGATAAGGTAAATCACATCCTTATTGCTAAACCCTTGGCGCTCACGACTGCCCTTAACACGCGCTTGCAACGTATAGGGCAGGCGATAAAGAGGCGTGTTGGTTTGTGAAGCCGAGTCCGTGTTGGAAATTACCAGCTCAAAGGTTTGCGGCACTGCTTGACTCAGATCTAAATTGATAAACAAATAGTGAGGGTTATCAGTGTGCTCAAGGCTTTTAAGTGTGATGCCTTTTCCTTGTATATCAACCTTAATCTGCTGCGGTAAGCTTGGAAGTTCGCGGCTATACAGCATCAGCTGTAACTCAGGATTTTGCATCTCTGCCCACCAAAACTCAGGTTCAAGCTTAACGTCCGTCGATATATCTGGCTCAAAGGTATTTGCATAGGCCGTATTAAATGAAGAGCAAACCAAACATAAATAAAGCGCTATCATTAGGTTTTGACGGATCATAATGTAAGCCTTTTAAAGAGAAATAAGTAAAATGCGCTGGCATGATGAAGTTTAACATTGCTGAAATCTATATAAGCAAAAGCCTGCTTCTTAATTGAAGCAGGCTTTATTTGGGGTAGTTTATAAAGAGTAACTTAACCCTAGGAAGTACTGTCTACCGAAGTATTGGATTGTTCCTGTCTGATGTTCTTCACCAAAATAGGTTTTGTTCGGTTCATCAGTTAAGTTATTAATTTGGAATAAGAACTTAAGTCCATTTTCCAGAGCGTATGAAGCTTGATAATCCACAATCGTTTCGGCATCGAAGAAAGCAAGTTGTGATTCAACTGCCACTTGTTCTGAAACATAGCTGCTACGATATCTCATGCTGACGCGAGTATCGAAACCGTCCAGAGTATAGAACAAGGTGGTGTTGAGTACGCTTTCTGATAAACCTGGTAATGGAATGGTTAAGTTTGAACCACTTAAATCTGTGGTAAACTCCACTTCACTGTCTGAATACGAGTAGCTGCCAGTGAAGCCAAGACCGCTGAGTGGCGAGGGTAGGAAATCAAAGACTTGGGTATAACCTAACTCAACACCACGAATGTAGCCGCCATTGTCGTTGTTGATTGCAGTTTGATATTGACCTTCATCTTTCACTACTGGGAATTCAACACCATTATCGATAATAGTATCTGGGACGATAAATCCATTACCTTCAAAATCAAATGGTTGGATTGTAAAGTTGTTGATAAAGGATTTAATATCTTTGTAGAACAAGGCTACGACAACCGCACCTTCAGAATCTTCAAAATAGTGCTCGTAAGATAAGTCGTATTGATCGGCATAAAACGGATCGAGTAGAGGACTGGTGTTACCCCAAGCATTATACTTTTTGTATCCCGGTGTAGCAGAATCGTCATACCAAGATCCCATGCCTGACTTTAGCTTGTCGATTGGAGGACGTGACATCACAGAAGCTGCAGCAAAGCGCAGTTGATCATTTTCAGTGAGGTGGAAAGTTAAGTTGAGTGACGGTAAATAATCGGTATAGGTTTTACCTATCTCGTTACGGATATAATCGGTACTGACCACGCCAAGTTCATCAGTAATCGCTTCACCTAGACCATAGCCAACTTGTTGTAGACCTTTACTGCTTTGATCTGTTTGAACAACACGCACGCCCACGTTACCCGTGACTTTCATATCGCCTAAGTCAAACTCGAGATTACCTTGGACATAGCCAGCTAATACATCTTCATTGACCGAACCGCTTTGGATCATGGTCCAGTTATTAGACCAATTTGCTGTCGGGGTGAAAGGGGATTGTCCTGTTGCCGCTAACTGCGCGTTAACCAGCTCAATGGCTTTGTTGAAATCAACGGAAAGGAAGTTAGGGTAACCAGATAATTCACCGCCAAAGTTGACGACATTTGTCATGTCAGTGTTCATTTGAAGCACCGGCTGGTTAGTTGGGTTTTTACCAAATTCAAAACCATAACCGGCTTGTGAACGTTGCGCATTAAACTCACGTTCTGAGTAGCGCAGACCAAAATCAACTGAAGTTAAGAAACCAGAATCTAATGCATAGTTAAAGTCTAACTTGTAGGCGACAAGATCATTTTGTTGATCGTATGGCCACATACCCACTTCTTTTAAACCCAAGGTCGCGGTATTGGTATAGTCGTTTGAAAAACTGACATCGGCCGGGCTTAAACCATGTAGTTGATAATTAATTGATTCGGCTGAGCGTACTTCATTACCTATATCATCATATAAAACGGCACGAGTGCCGCCGTTGACGAACTCACCATCGGCTTTTGAATAGCTCACATCACCTGCGACAGTTAATGCGCCGCCATTGTTCCACTCAATATTGACTGAGCCTGATGTCAGTTCTGAATATTTTGAGTCGTTATCATTGATAACAAAAACGGCAAAGTTATCAGTACCATCAGTTGATACCGTTCCGCCTGTCATAGAACCATTTTCGACAACCGCATCACTAATAGTACCGTTTTTTAATGACTTAACGCGAAAGCCTCGGGCAAAGTTTTCGGAAGTGAATTTTGAATGGAATAAATCACTTTTTACACTGAGATTGTCTGTTGGTTGCCAATGGATAGCCGCCATATAACCATCACGTGTATCATCACCGCCTTTTTGCTGTAACTCAAAACCTTCACTGATTGATTCGGCAGCACCGTCGCCATTGACATCTTTTTTATCGTCGTTGAAACGTAAACCAATGAATTGACTGGCAACATAAGGTTGGTACAAATGGGCATAGCCTAGCGCCACACCGAGTGTATCTTCAAGGAATTTGCCTTGATAGGCAAAGCTAAGACGGTTGCCATATTGATCGGCATCGGAAATCTCATCCGCTCTGTCATTAAAACTGCCGCGAGCATTGATATTAAATGATTGGTCTTTGTCGCTTTTTAAGGGATCTGCGGTTTTTAATTCTACCGTACCGGCGACGCCACCTTCAATCAGCGAGGCTTTTGGTGTTTTATAGACGGCGGCTTGACTAATTAATTCGGATGGATATTGGTCAAACTCAATCGCGCGTTTACCGCCCGTTGTCACTTGTTCGTGTCCATTAAGCGTTGCAAAGACGAAATCACCATCAAGACCTCGAATATTGAGGCCGCTTGCTTGTCCACCAGTGCGCACTGCGGTCACGCCTGGTAAGCGAGTCAGTGCATCAGCGATTGACTGATCGGGAAGGGCGCCAAGATCATCTGCTGAAATCGATTCAGAGACGGTATCTCCAAAGCGTTTATCATTTAGTGATTTGATGACACTGGTTCTAAAGCCTTTAACTTCAATAACCTCAATAGCAGCTTCTTTTGCTTTTGCTTCCTTATCTGTGGTCACTTCATCTGCCGCATAGGAGTGCATACTGGCACCTGCGGCGATGAGCGCTAAGGTTAGCAAACTGGGTTTAAATCGCATCATATCTCTCTTCCCCTTGGAGTCGCTTTATCGCTTTGTAGAGCGTTTATCGTTATCACCGCGTTATTTTTGCGGCCTTTTTTTGGTATATGGGCGCTTAATTGACTGCATAAGTGCTGCGTTTATGACCAAATTGTTATGCAACGGTGAAGATACTACTCCCGAGTTTCTTAGCTGAACAACAGAGTGCATACGTATTCAATACCTAGCAGAGTTAAGAATAGACTGTGATAGAGGGTGAACTCAGGGAATAAAATGATTTTATTTTGTAATCAAGTGACTGTTAATAAAAAGTAAATTTCATTGTGATGCCATGTGACTATTGGCTGCATTTTCTGCATACGTATGCAGGTGTATTGAACCTTATTTCCCTCTTCACGTATGCTCGGTAACACAAAAGAAGCCGCGATGACTTTACTCTGCAGTAACAAAACGATAACTGTTTGCTTGAGTGTGTTAGGGAAAGTTCGCTGTAGAATAATGATAAAGGGGCAACAATGAGTGAGTTAACGTGGTGGCGTGGTGCAGTGATTTACCAAATTTATCCGCGTAGCCTTTTAGATACTAATGGTGACGGCGTCGGGGATTTACGCGGCATTATCATAAAGCTGGATTACATTGCGAGTCTCAATGTCGATGCCATCTGGATTTCACCTTTCTTTAAATCTCCTATGGCAGATTTTGGCTACGACATCAGTGATTACCGCGAAGTTGACCCTCTTTTTGGCACTATGCATGATTTCGATGAATTGATTGAAAAAGCCCACGGTTTAGGTATTAAGGTCATTATTGATCAAGTATTAAGTCATACCTCGGACCAACATGCGTGGTTTATCGAGAGCCGTGAAAACCGTACGAATCCCAAGGCGGATTGGTATGTGTGGGCCGATCCTAAGGAAGACGGTACAGCGCCTAACAACTGGCTCGCGATTTTTGGCGGTTGTGCTTGGGAGTGGGAACCGCGCAGACAGCAATACTATTTACATAACTTCCTGCGTAGTCAGCCCGATATTAATTTCCATCATCCCGAAGTGCGCCAAGCTGTGCTGGATAACGTTGAATTTTGGCTTAAAAAGGGGGTAGATGGCTTCCGCTTAGATGCCATTACCTTCTGTTATCACGATGAACTGCTCAGGGATAATCCGGCAAAGCCTAAGGATAAACGTCAGGGCCGTGGTTTCAGTGAAGATAACCCTTACGCATATCAATACCATTACTACAATAATGACCGTCCGCAAACCATCGCTTTTATTGAAGATTTACGAAAGCTTATCAATCGCTATCCAGGAGCGGTTACCTTAGGCGAAGTCTCGGCCGAAGACTCCTTGGCTGTAATGGCTGCCTACACTAAGGGCGAAGATCGCCTGCATATGGCCTACAGTTTTGAGCTGCTGACTGATGATTACAGCGCAAGTTATATTCGCCAAACCGTAGAGGCTTTGGAAGCGAGCATAGGTGATGGCTGGCCATGTTGGGCTATCGGCAATCATGATGTGCAGCGCGTAGCGAGTCGTTGGGGGCAAGGTAAGCAGAATTCAGACATGGTCAAAATGCTCAATGCCATGCTAAGTTCGCTGCGCGGCAGTATATGTAGTTATCAAGGTGAAGAACTCGGTCTAACCGAGGCGCCAATTGAATACCATGAGCTGCAAGATCCCTTTGGCAAAACATTTTGGCCTATGTTTAAGGGGCGTGATGGTTGCCGTACGCCAATGCCGTGGCAGCAAGGCGCTGACTTTAGTGGTTTTAGTGATGTTTCTCCTTGGCTGCCAATTGCACCTGCGCACCAAGCGTTAGCTGTGGATGTACAAGAATCTGATGCTGATTCCATGCTCAACGGTTATCGACGTTTTCTGGCTTGGCGTAAGTTACACCCAGTGTTAGTTGAAGGTGATATTAAATTTGTTGATACAAAGGAGCCCATTTTGGCCTTTGTTCGCACCTTAGGCGATATAAAAGTGTTCGTGGGATTCAATTTAGGTGATACCGAGGTCGAGTTTGATTTCTCTGCATTTGAAATCAGTGAGTCGCTGACGGGACATGGCCTTAAAACCGCACAAATAGAACACAATCAGCTGAAGTTTTCGGCATTTACCAGCTTTTATGCAATGTTAAAGTGAAAATGATTCATTTTTATTCGGTTGAAGTGTTATAGATACGGGATCCCAAGCCCACAGTTCGATATAAACCCGCCCACGGGCACCATGGGGAATGTAACCTTAATTAGTTCCTGATAATAAAAACATACAGAGAGAATAACTATGGCGTCATCAATTAATACCGGTAGCTACACGAGCAGCACTGGCGAAAATGGGTCGGGCAGTTATCGTTTTGCCTTGATCTCATTGACTTCACTGTTTTTTATGTGGGGTTTTATCACCTGCTTGAACGATATTCTGATCCCGCATCTTAAAGCGGTGTTTTCACTGAATTATACTCAAGCCATGTTGATCCAGTTTTGTTTCTTCGGTGCTTATTTTCTAGTCTCAATCCCTGCGGGTAACTTAGTGAAAAAGCTGGGTTATCAAAAGGGAATTGTTACTGGTCTCGTGATTGCAAGTATTGGTTGTGCGCTGTTTTATCCCGCGGCGGCCCTCGCTACTTACAACTTGTTCCTCGGTGCATTATTTGTTTTGGCATCAGGCATCACAATCCTGCAAGTGGCAGCCAATCCTTATGTCAATGCCTTAGGCAGTCGCGAAACTGCGTCGAGTCGTTTGAACTTAACGCAAGCGTTTAACGCCTTAGGCACAACGGTTGCACCGTTTTTTGGTGCTATGTTAATTCTTTCTGTTGCCAGTTCAGTATCAGGCGATTTAGCCCAAGCGAGCGCTGAAGCAGAAGTGGTTAAACTGCCATACCTGTTACTTTCTGGCGCCTTGGCAATTTTAGCGCTGATTTTTGCGAAGTTAGATTTACCTGTGATCCGTGAGCATGATGAAAGTGTTCAAGGTGAAGTTCAGACCCATCTAGGTAAAACCAGTGCCTTACAAAGCAAGCACTTAGTGCTCGGTGCTGTGGGTATTTTCGTGTATGTCGGCGCAGAAGTGTCTATCGGTAGCTTTTTAGTTAGCTTCTTAGGCGAAAGCCATATAGCGGGTATGCCAGAAGCTGAAGCCGCCCATTACATCGCCTATTATTGGGGCGGCGCTATGGTGGGACGTTTCATTGGCTCTGTGGTGATGCAAAAAGTACCAGCGGGCTCAGTGCTTGCATTTAATGCTTTTATGGCGGCACTACTTGTGGTTGCAGCGATGACAACTAGTGGTAGCATTGCCATGTGGGCAATCCTTGGGGTGGGGTTATTTAACTCGATTATGTTCCCAACGATCTTCAGCTTAGCACTTCGTGATTTAGGTCCACACACTTCACAGGGCAGTGGCATTCTGTGTTTGGCGATTGTGGGCGGCGCGATTTTGCCTTTATTCCAAGGCATGTTAGCGGATAATCTTGGCGTTCAGCTCGCCTTTATTCTACCCGTGATTTGTTATGGTTTTATCCTGTTCTACGGGGCTAAAGGCTCAAAAATGTAATGGGTTAAACTGACTGTGGCAAAAAAGCGATCTTAGGATCGCTTTTTTTATGGCTTTAACCTTAACTCGGCGCCAGCGCGCTTGCGTATTAGGGCCTGACCTCCTATGATCCTCCGGTTTTATCATTCATGGTGACCTTTTAAATGTTGAATTCTCCGCTTTCTGCCAGCTCGAACGAATTAGTGATCAGTATCTTAACTATGGTGCTGAGCCAAGGAAAACCCTTAGATCGGGCCTATTCTCAGCATTTTTCTGGGTTGCAATTAGTACCCGCCGAGCAGGCGCGTATCGCATTAACGACGGGTGATATCCTACGTCGTTTAAATTTATATTGTTATCTGGCGGAAATTAGTCCAGATGAGATGGAGCGTTTTGGCTCTAAATTGCTTAATGCCTGGCATTTATTCCACGGGCTTGAACTGCCTAAAATGCAATATTCGCTGCAAGTTGATGAGGTGCGTTTAGCTGAGCGTATCGAGCAAGCGAAAACTAAGCCTGTGTTGTGGGACGGTTGCCCTGAGTGGCTCGATGTTATGGGCCGTGAGCAACTAGGTGAGTCTTGGGAAAAAGAGCGCGCCGCGTTAAGTACTGCGCCGAAACGTTTTTTACGCGCTAACGGCCTTAAGGTGACTCGTGATGAACTGGCCGCTAAGCTTGCCGCTGAGTTTGTGAGCACGCTCTGTGTTGATGGGGTCGATTACGCCCTTGAAGTGACCTCCGATTCAGCCTTGTTCCGTACACAAAGCTTTAAAGATGGCTTATTCGAGCAGCAGGATGCGGGCTCTCAGCGCGTGGCGGCGGCGCTTGATGCTAAACCTGGCATGAAAGTGATCGACGCTTGCGCGGGTGCGGGTGGTAAAACCTTACACATAGCTGCGCAAATGCAGGGTAAAGGACGCTTGTTGGCCATGGATGTGGAGCAATGGAAACTCGACAAACTTAAGGAACGAGCGCGTCGTAATGGGGCACACAATGTCGAAACCCGTGTTATCGCCAGCAGTAAAACCATTAAACGCTTAAAGCTCAGTGCCGATAGAGTATTGCTTGATGTGCCTTGCTCTGGTTTGGGTGTATTAAAGCGTAATCCCGATGCAAAATGGCGTGATACCGTAGAGCGTTTACCCGTGTTAATGGAACTGCAAAAACACATTTTGAGCAGTTACAGCCGCATGGTCAAAGTCGGTGGCATAGTCGTCTATGCGACTTGCTCTATCTTCCCTTGCGAGAACCGCGGTCAAGTGGATGCGTTTTTAGCCGAGAACCCCAACTTTCGCCTGATTGAGGATGAAAGTATCAGCCCAGCCGATAGCGGCTTTGATGGCTTTTACCTTGCCAAACTTGAACGTATTCAAGAATAAAGCATTGCTTTTTAGACTAAAGTAAACCTTTTACCGCGCAGGTAAAGGGTTTACTTAATTAACATTAGTGCCTAGAATTTCTTATAAGTTATAAATATTTAACATTGTTAATCAGTATTTATATTGCAACTTTGCTCTTAAGGAAATTATGGCGTACGGCGTTAACCTTCCAGATCTGCTCGATCATGCAGACGTTAAACTCGCCCACAATGTCAGCATAGCTTGTTATAGCAGTATTCTTTCTATGCTGCTCAATGGCGCACCGCTACATGAAATCTTGCACGCCTTAGTTTTAAAAATCGAAGCTCAAAAAGTAGGAACCAGAGGGTCTGTGTTACTGCTCAGTGTTGACGGTAAACGTTTGTTATTAGGTGCGGCCCCAAATTTACCCGACAGTTACAATCAAGCCATTAATGGTGTCGAAATTGGCCCCAACGTGGGTTCTTGTGGCACGGCAGCCTATTATGCGCAGCGTGTCATCGTTGAAGATATCGCCCAACATCCTTACTGGGTTAATTATAAAGAACTGCCATTACGTGCAGGTCTTAAATCTTGCTGGTCAGAACCTATCAAAGATACTCATGGTAAAGTGCTAGGCACATTTGCCATGTATTATGATACGATAAAGTCCCCAACAGAGCAGGATTTAGAACTCATTTCAGAGGCGGCAAGACTGGCGAGTTTAGCCATTGAACGCAGTCGTGCAATGGAATTTCAGCATTTAGCTGTGAAAATTTTTGACCGGTTACCCCTTGCTCTGGTTATTTCCAATTCTGACGATGCAGTTCTCTATGCTAATCCCGCTTTCAGACATATAGTTATCCCTCAAGATACTGATATTGCTAACTTTCACCCTAAGATTTTTTTAGCATCATCCCAATCTAATGAATTAGTGGGGTTATTTGAGCATTTAGCTCAGGACAGAATGTGGCAGGGTGAGTTGGTGGGGCTTAGGGGAAATGGTGAGGAGTTTTATCTTGACCTTATCGTCACGACCTTCCGAGAGTCCAATGGTCAGCAACCCAGTTTTGCATGGCTATTTTCAGACATTAGTGAACGTAAGAAAGCGGCGCAGCTGATTAAGTATCAGGCCAATAATGACTCTCTTACGGGACTTGCTAACCGCAATGCGTTATTCAAGCAGATCCAAGCGTTAATTACCTCCGATAGTTTGACACCCGGCTTTAGTTTTATGTTGATGGATTTAGATAACTTTAAGCAAGTCAACGACACCCATGGCCATGACAAAGGTGATGCATTGTTAGTGCAAGTGGTTAAACAGATCAGCGAGTGTGTCGATGACACTATGGTGTTTGCACGCTTAGGAGGGGATGAGTTTGCCTTGCTATTACCTGGGGTTGTTAACCAGAAAGAATTGGCACAAATTGCAGATACAATTAACAAAAATGTGGCAAAACATTATGTGCTAGCCGATGGAAAAGGTGTTTATAGCTCGGTAAGTATAGGGATTGCACGTTTTCCTGAAGATGCCCTCGATCTTGAACAGTTGTTAAATTGTGCCGATCAGGCCATGTATATTTCTAAGGCAAATGGTCGCAATCGATATCATTTTTTTACTGAACAAATGCAGCTAAATGCCGAGCGTGTTGCTAGCCTTCATAATCAGCTTAAGCAGGCATTAGATCAACATACCTTCGAGCTTTATTACCAACCCATAGTCAATGCGACCACCGGCTTGATTGTCCGTGCTGAAGTGCTGCTGCGCTGGCAGCATGAGGGAACGTTTATTCCACCCGATGAATTTATTCCCATCGCTGAGAATAGTGGTTTAATCGTTGATATTGGTCGAGATGTTCGCCTTGGTGCTATGCAGACTATTTTAGAAATGCAGGAGCGAAATTGGCCCATTAAGTTATCGGTGAATGTCTCGACTTTTGAGTTTTGGTCCCATGAACTACAAGATGCCTTTGTGGAATCCTTTGCTGCGATTACCGAGCAACTTGAGGTGACTGATTTCCCCTATGATAGATTAACCCTTGAGATCACTGAATCTTTGCTGATGAAGCAACATACGTATCTTATTGATGTGCTTAATGGTTTGCGGGTTAAGGGGATTAAAATTTCCTTAGATGACTTTGGTACTGGCTATTCGTCCTTGTCCTATTTGGCGAATTTCCCTATCGATCAAATTAAAATTGATAAGAGCTTTATCGACAGATTAGATGAAGGCAAACGTCACGAAGCGTTGGTGGAGGCTATAGTGCGTTTAAGCCATGCGTTAGATTTAACTGTGACGGCAGAAGGGGTAGAAACTGAGTCCCAGCTTAAATTTGTAATGGCGAATCATATTCAAGAAATTCAAGGCTATTTATTTTATAAGCCTATGCCCAAAGCTGCATTCTTTGCCCTGTTGGCAAAGCAAGCTGAGTTGCATAAGGGGTTTGACGTTTGACCTTGATGTTTGACCTAGATGTGAGGGCGGCTTAATCAGTGGCAGTCTGATTTTAATATTGGGTTTAGATGTAAGGTAATAATTCAAGTTTTAGATATAAAACATTGAAACATAATAAATAAAAAGAGCGCCGAGGCGCTCTTTTTATTGTCATCCCAAAACCACCGCCTCTGGCGGTGGTGATTGTTCCTTGAGGCTATAGCCTGAATTACGCCCAT